>JBMCTR010000021.1:0-11836 GCA_048622955.1 Actinomycetota bacterium | reverse complement strand
ACCTCGTGGCGGCCCGTTCCACCCTCACCGGCGAGCACCTCGCGGCCTACGTCGGTACCTGACCGACCGTGAGCCAGGCGGGACGACCGCCGGTCGGCTCTAGGACATGACCCCATGTTGGTGATGTATTCTTCGTATGTACATCACCACCAGGGAGGCGCGATGACCGTCACTCAGATCGACCTTGACGACGACGCACTCCGCGAGGCGATGCTGTTGTCGGGTGCGAAGACCAAGAAGGAGACCGTGAACACGGCGCTGCGCGAGTTCGTACTCCGGCATCGCCGGGTCGCGGCGCTCGAACATTATGCGGCGCTGGCGAATCAGTGGGACTACGAGACGTGGCGGGAGCTTCACCAAGAAGGGAAGGCCTCTGCCGCTTGATCCGGTATGTCATTGACTCATCTGCCGTGTGGCGGATTCTTCGTGATGAGCAGCTGCGCGGGTCCTGGGCTGAAGTGGTCTCCGTCGGCGCCGTTGGTTCATGCCACCCGCAGCGCATCGAGTTTCGCCGGTCCGCGCGCGATCTCGGCGACCATGACGACATGTCCCAGATGTTCGATGATCTCTACCCTGACGTCCCGATTCAGAAAAGTGCATGGCGCTGGATCGAGACCGCTCAGTACCGACTGTGCCGCAGTGGACAGCACCGCGCACTGTCGGTCGTTGATCTGCTCATCTGCGCTGCAGCAGCGCACCACGGACTCACCGTTCTCCACGACGACAACGACTTCGCCGCCGCGGCGCGCCATCTCGCCGACATCTCGCAGCGCCGTGTCGATGACGTGCCCGGCGTCCTGTAAGACAGCTCATATGTCAGGAGAATGCGATACGGAAATGGGCCACATGTCGCAAGCCACTATGACCAGTAAGGGTCAGATCACCGTCCCCAAGGACGTGCGTGACGACCTCAATCTGAGCGCTGGGTCGAAGGTGATGTTCGTGAGAGTAGGGCCTCGTGACTACCGAATCGTAGCTCGGACTCGAAAGATCGAAGACCTGTTCGGAGTCCTGCACCGGCCCGGCGTCCCGGCACTGACGATTGATGAGATCAACGAGGGGATCGCCGAGGGAGCTGCCGAGCGCGGGATGCGCGGCACGGACTGATTGTGCTCGGTATCGACACGAACGTGCTCGTGCGAGCTTGGCTGACGTCGGCCATCTGCACCAACGAGCCGGCGAAGTAGCTTCTCGCCGGGCTGACCGAAAATGACGAACGGGCGCCGCGAGACGCAACGCCGATAATCTGCATTATGTCAAGTCAATGTATTCCACTACTCCCTTGCCGGATGAACCCCGGACAACAATGTGGTACGTAGCGTGGTACGCTTCCAGCATGGACTCACAGCTCAGCGACCTGCTGGATCTCCTCGATGACGCGGACGGTGAGGCGGTCGGCACATCCATTCGAATTCCGGCCAGCCTGCGCCGGGCGGCCGCCCTCGCCACGGAAGTCGGCCTCGTGCCATCCACGAGTGAGGTGGCAGTCCAGGGCCTGCGCGACGTACTCGAGGCCAGGGCTCAGCGGGCCATCCTCGACGCGCACTACGCCGCTCACCCAGAGGCCCGCCCAGACCTCGGCGAGACGGCTCTCGCCGCAGCTGAGCTGGACGACCATCCGCTGGCGGGTCGTGCGGACCTGATCCGGCGCGCGGCCCGGGAGGTGCGGGCGATCAAGGACGATCCAACACCCGACGACGTGTTGCTCTTCGCCGCAGGCCTCGCGGCGGACGCCGCGTGATGCGAGCGCGCACCGTCATCCTGGACAACGAGGCCGTCCAGGCGCTGCGTGATCCCAGGCATCGCAAGCACCGGCGGGTCCTGGCGAAGATCGAGGTGGTGGCATCGCGGAACCTGCGCGCAGCGGGCTCGGTGCGGCTCGTGGTGCCCACCACCGTACGGGTCGAGGCGGGCTGGGATCGTCGAAGTCCCGGGGCTGCGATCATCAACCGGCTGCGTGTCCATGACTCGGCGCTCGACACAGGAGCGGCCGATGCGGCCGCCCGGGTCCGAGCGAGCCTCGGCGTGTCTGCCGCCGACGGCCATATCGCGGCTGTGCTTGGCGCGTCAGCCGCACCGCACACAGTGGTGACGAGCGACATCGAGGACATGCGCAGGCTGGCGGGTCAGCTGGGCCTCGAGATCACGGCAGCACGGGTGTGAGACGGTGCCGGGCGACCGCGCCCACGGCGTCAGGGGGCGGTGAGCACCTGCGGGCCGTCGTCGGTGACCGCGACCGTGTGCTCGGCGTGCGCGGCGCGGCTGCCGTCCACCGTGCGCAGCGACCAGCCGTCGGAGTCGACGGTGTAGCCGTCCTTGCCGCCGGCCAGGAACATCGGCTCGATCGCGACCACCAGGCCGGGCTGCAGCGGCAGCCCTCTCCCCTGCCGCCCGTCGTTCGGAACGCTCGGAGCCTCGTGCATGGCGCGTCCGACACCGTGCCCCCCGAAGTCGGGCGGGATCCCGTAGCCGGCCTGCCTCGCGCCGCGGCCGACGGCCGCCGCGATGTCGCCGATCCGGTTTCCCGGCTGTGCGGCTGCGATGCCGGCCTCGAGAGCCTCGCGCGTCGACTCGATCAGCCGCGCGTCGGCCGGACGTGCCCGGCCGACCGTGAAGCTGATCGCCGCGTCGCCGTGCCAGCCGTCGATGTACGCCCCGCAGTCGACGCTGAGCAGGTCTCCCTCGGCCAACCGGTAGTCGGAGGGTATGCCGTGCACGATGACGTCGTTGACCGAGGTGCAGATGACCGCGGGGAACGGCGTCGGTGCGAAGTGCGGGTGGTAGTGCAGGAACGACGGCTTCGCTCCCCCGTCGGTGATCACGGCCCTGGCGATCTCGTCGAGGTTCCGCAGGGACGTGCCCACTGTCGCGTGCTGCTGGACGGTCGCCAGGGTCGCCGCGACCACGCGGCCGGCCTCCCGCATCGCGGCGATCTCGGTCGGTGTCTTCAGTTCGATCATCCGTGCGCGGCTCCAGGACGGCTCCGATAACTATACCGGTATTAATATAGGCATCATGGTGCGGAACCCGCTGAGCGAGTCCGAGCGCGAGCGCGGCGAGCGGCTCGGCCGCCTGCTCCGGGAGGCCCGGGGCGGGCGCAGCATGGTGGGAGTCGCGTCCGGCGCCGGTATCTCGGTCGAGACGCTCCGCAAGATCGAACGTGGCCGGATCCCGAATCCCGCGTTCTTCACGGTCGCAGCGGTCGCGGATGTCGTGGGCATGTCGCTGGATGTGCTCCGCAGCGAAGTCTCCAGCGAATTACACGCGGGTCGTTCCAGTCTTGACGCTTGAGCGGTTACTCTGCCATTCGCGTTGTTAACGTTCGATTCGGAGAGGTATGTCCGCTCGCCATGCACGTCACCGTCGACGGCACTGGCCGCGGCGGCTCGCGCTGATGGTGGTGACCCTCGGTGTCTTGACGGCGACCGGATACATGGTGGCGCGCGAGGACGTGGTCGAGGACGCACAGGCGACCTGCGAGGGATCGCTGCCGGTGTCGGTTGCCGCTTCGCCGAGCATCGCCACGGCGCTGACCGAGGTCGCCGAGGACGACGAGCTCGCCGTGGACGGCACCTGCGTCACCGCCGAAGTGACGCCGGTCCCGGCCGCCGAGGCCGTCGGCGGCCTCGGCGAGGACGGCTCACCCGATCTCTGGATTCCCGACTCGAGCATGTGGACGCAGCGCGTGTCGGCCCCCGGCGTGTCGCTCGGTGAGGTCAGGTCGATCGCGACCTCACCGCTGGTGGTCGTGGCCCCACGGCAGGTGGCCGAGGAGCAGCTCGGCTGGCCGGAGTCGGAGATCTCCTGGCTCGACCTGCTGAGCGGCGAGGGCACGGCCACCGTGGCGGACCCGATGACCACCAGCGAAGGGCTCGCGACACTGCTCGCGGCGCAGGAGGCCGTAGGCCGCGAGGACCAGACGCGGCTCGTCGAGGTCATGTCGGAGGTGTCGGACTCGGCGGTGCCCGACGTCGGCACCGCCTACGAGCGGATCGTGGACGACGCGTCCTCCGCCGCACTGTTCACCGCCGCGGAGCAGTCGGTCGTGGCGCACAACCAGGAGAATCCCCGGGCCAGGGCGGTCGCGCTGTACCCGACGGAGGGAACCCTGGCGTTGGACTATCCGGCGATCCCGGTCGAGACGGCGGACACCACGCCCGAGACCAGAGAAGCAGTCACCCAACTGATCGACGTGTTCACCTCGGACGCCGCCAGGGAGGTCCTGCTGGAGGCCGGGTTCCGCGCCCCGGACGGCACGGCGCGGGACGGTGCCGGAGTCGTGGACGGGATCCAGGCCCAGATGCCCACGCCGATGCCGAGCCCCGATCCCACCGTGGCGGCCACGGCGCTGCGGCAGTGGGCCGCGCTGTCGCTGGAGATGCGGATGCTCGCGGTCATCGACGTGTCCGGGTCGATGCTCGAGACCGACGGCGGCGACCAGACGCGGGCCGAGCTCGTGCGGGACGCCGCCACGACCGGTCTCGGACTGTTCCGGGAGTCCAGCGCAGTGGGCATGTGGGCGTTCTCCACACTCGAGGACGGCGACGACCACTGGCGCGAGCTCGTCGAGGTGGGCGAGCTCAGCGACGACGTCGGCGACAACTCCCGGCTGGAAGCGCTCGGGGCGGCGGCGCAGAGCCTGCCTGAGATCGTGAGCACCAACGCGTCGGAGGAGCTGAAGGGCTGGACGGCGCTGTACGACACGACCTGGGCCGCGTTCCAGGAGGTCAAGGAGAACTACGACCCGAACCGGGTCAACTCGGTCGTCCTGATGACCGACGGCAGGGACGAGCGCCCGGAAAGCCTGCCGTCGGGAATGGACCTGGAGACCCTGCTGACGCAGCTACGCTCGCAGCACGACCCCGCCAATCCGGTGCCCGTCATCACGATCGGCATCGGGCCGGACGCGGACATGGCGGCGCTGCAGCAGATCTCGGAGGCCACCGGGACGACGGCCTACCAGGCGGAGGACCCGGCGGACATCGAGCAGGTCTTCCTGCGGGCGATGGTGGAGCGGCAGTGCCGGCCCAACTGCTGACCGTCGGCTAACCGCTAACGCCGCCGCAACTCGGGATCGTGGAGGTGGCAGGCCACCTGCACGCGGTCCACCGGCAGCAGGCCGGGGTCCACGCCCTCGCGGAACCTGACGAGCACCGCACCGTCCTCCTCCGAGATGCGCTCGACGCCCTTCCAGAGCGGGTCGTCCGGAGCGTCGGCGCGGGCGGCTTCGAGCAGCCGGAGCAACTCGTCGGTGTCGCGTCCAGGCGGCGGGGCCAGCCGCACCTCCTCCTCCCCTGTGGTGACCCGGTCGAGGCTCTCGACCAGTGAGGCCTCCTCGGCGAACACGTCCTCGGACTGGATGGTCCACCTGCGCTCGAACAGCGCCCGCAGGTCGCGTCCCTCCCAGCCGCAGGGCTCGAAGGCGAACGGGCACCGCGGGTGGAACGCGCATCCGTGCGGGGGTTCCGCCGCGTCGGGGATCTCACCCCGGGGCAGGTCACGAGGCACCTGCCGAGACGGGTCCGGATCGGGCACCGCTCGCAGCAGCGCCTGGGTGTACGGGTGCTTCGGATCGCTGAAGATCTGCTCCGTCGGGCCCAACTCGACGACCCGGCCGAGATACATGATCGCCACCCGGTCGCAGAAGAACTTCGCGGTTGCGAGGTCGTGCGTGATGTAGACGTACGTGAGGTCGAGGTCGCGCTTCAGCTCCAGCATCAGGTCCAGGATCTTGGCCCGGACGCTCATGTCGAGCATGGAGATCGGCTCGTCCGCCACCAGCAGTTCGGGGTCCGAGATGACGGCCCGGGCGATGACCGCGCGCTGCTTCTGGCCGCCCGACAGCTCGGCCGGCAGCTTGCCGAGGAACTGCTCGGCAGGCGCGAGGCCGACCCGCTCGAGGGCCTTGGCGACCATGGAGCGTTCCTCGTCCCGGTTGCGGGCCAGCCCGTGGATGCGCAGCGGGTGCCCGAGCGCCGTCTGCAGGTCCATCGACGGGTTGAGCGCCGCGTGCGGGTCCTGGAAGACCATCTGCAGCCGCCGCCGGATCGAGCGCAGCCGCCGCTCGCGGAGCCGCCCGAGATCCTGCCCGGCGTACTCGATCGTGCCCGACGTGGGCCGGACGAGCCCGAGCAGCGCCCGGCCGAGGGTGGTCTTGCCGCTGCCCGACTCCCCCACCAGGCCGAGCACCTCGCCGCGCCGCAGCTCGAGGTTCACGCCGTCGACGGCCTTGACGATCGCGCCCGCCCCGCCGATAAGCCTGGCGAGCGCGCTCGCCCGGAGCTGGAAGTGCACCTCGAGGTCGCGGATGCGCATCAGGGTGTCCGAGCGGGCCGCCGTGGCCGGCTCGTGAAGGTCAGGCTTCGTCGGCAACGGTGATCTCCTCCCGGGTCAACGGCTCGCGGCCGCCCGTCGGGATCTGGTCGTCCGGCCCGTGCAGCCAGCACTCCACACGCTGCGCGCCCGCCATGGCCGGGACCGGGAACAGGTCCCGGCACACCTGCATCGCCTCCGGGCAGCGCGGGTGGAAACGGCACCCCGGCGGCGGGTCGACGAGGTCCGGAGGAGCACCGGGGATGTAGTGCAGGCCGGTGGTCGACAGCGAGATGGTCGAGCGCAGCAGCGCGCGGGTGTAGGGGTGCTGCGGATTGGCGAAGACCTCCTCCACCGGGCCCAGCTCGACGATCCGTCCCGCGTACATCACGGCCACCCGGTCACACGCCTCGGCGATGATCCCGAGGTTGTGCGTGATGAACAGCAGCGCGGTGTCGAAGTTCCGCCGCAGGTCGGCGAGGATCTGGATGATCTGAGCCTCGACCAGGACGTCCAGCGCCGTGGTCGGCTCGTCGGCCACCACGAACGACGGCCGCAGCGCCAGCGCGAGTGCGATCATGATCCGTTGCCGCATCCCGCCCGAGAACTCGTGCGGGTAGGACCGGTACCGCGTCGGAGGGATGCCCATGGCGCGCAGCGCCTGCAACGCCCGGTGCTGCGCGTCCTGCTGCGGGAGGTCCGGCTCGTGGATGCGCAGCGTCTCCTCGAAGTGCTCGGAGATCCGCAACAGCGGGTTGAGGCGGGTCAGCGGCTCCTGGAAGATCATGCCGAGGTCGGGGCCGCGCAGCCGCTGCAACTCCCGCGGGCTTGCGGCCACCAGGTTACGGCCCCTGTAGCGCACCTCGCCGTCGGCCTTGGCGCCCCGCGGCAGCAGCCCCAGCACGCCGCGGCCCAGCGTCGACTTGCCGCAGCCGGACTCGCCGACGAGGCCGAGAGTCTCCCCCGGCCGCACGTCGAAGGTCACGCCGTCGACGGCGCGGACGGGTCCGGCGGGCGTGCCGTACCACACCCGCAGGTCTCGCACGTCGAGCACCGGCTCGGTCATGCGGGCTCACCGTCCTTGTCACCACGCCTGGTGCGTTCGGGCAGCACGATGGGAATCAGCCGCCGCACCCGCAGGGCGGGGTTGATGGTCTCGTTGAGGCCCTCCCCCACCAGGGTCAGCCCGAGCACGAGCAGCACGATCGCCAACCCCGGGAACAGCCCGGTCCACCAGATGCCCGCGCCCGCGTCGGAGATCGCGCGCTGCAGGTCGTACCCCCATTCCGCGGCCTCGGTCGGCTGGATGCCGTACCCGAGGAAGCCGAGGCCCGCCAGCGTGAGGATGGCGTCGGCGGCGTTCAGGGTGGCGATGACCGGCACGCTGTGGATCACGTTGCCCAGCAGGTAGCGGGACATGATCGTGACGGGGCCCGCGCCCATCGCCCGGGCGGCCTCGACGTACGTCGCCTCCTTCGCGCTCACCGTCGCCGCTCGGACCACCCGGAAGTACTGGGGTATGTAGACGGCGGTGATCGCGAGTGCCGCCGTGGCCGCGCCGCTGGCGAGGTAGCCGGCCAGCAGGAAGGCGACCACGATCGCGAGCAGCAGCGCCGGCAGCGCATACAGCGCATCCATGACCAGTACGACGGCCCGGTCGAACCACCGGCCGATGAACCCGGAGAGGATGCCGAGCACGACCCCTGCGAACAGCGAGAACGCCAGGGCCAGCAGGACGACGGTCACGGCGGTCCGGGCGCCCCAGACGACGCGGCTGAGCACGTCCAGCCCCTGCACGGTGGTGCCGAACACGTGCTCGGAGTTCGGCGGGACGTGGTTGCCGAACCTGCCGGCCTCGTCGGCGACCTGGTTGAAGCCGAACGGGGCGATCAGCGGAGCGAAGATCGCGAGCACCAGCATGACGACGACCAGCACCGTGCCGGTGACCAGCATGAAGCGCCCGATGCCGTGCGAGTCGCGGTACGGCTTCCCGACACCGCCGATGATCCGCCGAATCCGGCTGCGGCCGGTGGCGTACTCCGACGCGCTCGCCACCGGTGTGGCCGACGTCGCCATCAGTACCTCACCCTCGGGTCGATGATCGCGTTGACGATGTCGATCAACAGTGACGCCGTGACCACGGCGAGCGCGAAGATGGTGACGATGCCCTGCACGGCGATGTAGTCGCGGCTTTGCAGATAGCTCACCAACTGGCTGCCGATGCCCGGCCAGTTGAACGTCTGCTCGGTGAGGATGGCACCGCCGAGCAGCAGCGCGACCTGCAGGCCCAGCACCGTGACGAAGGGCACCATGGCGTTGCGGAAGGCGTGCTGCACGACGACGCGGCGCTCGCTCACGCCGCGGGCCCGGGCCGCCTCCACGTAGTCGTCGCGCAGCGTCTGAACCAGGTTGACCCGCACGATCCGCATGAAGATGCCGCTCAGCAGCAGGCCGAGCGTCAGCGCCGGCAGCACGAGATGCGCCAGGCCGTTGACGAACGCCTCGGTGTCGCCGGCGAGCAGCGTGTCGATCAGATAGATGTCGGTGACGTCGGGCACCCTGGCGTGCATTACCGGGCTGGCTTGGGAGCTCGACGGCAGCCAGCCCAGCGTGCCGGCGAACAGCAACTGGAGCAGCAGCCCGAGGAAGAAGACCGGGGCCGCGTAGGTGAGGATCGCGAAGACCCGCAGGCCCGCGTCCAGCGGCGTGTCCCGCCGCCGCCCGGCCAGCAGCCCGAGCGGCACCCCGACGATCAGCGCGACGACGAGCGCGGCGAAGGTCAGGGTCAGGGTCGCACCGCCGTTGGTGAGGAAGATCTCGGTGATCTCCCGGTTGTCGGTGACAGCCTCCCCGAAGTCGAGCCGGAGCACGCCACCGATGTACTCCAGGTACTGCACGATGATCGGCTGGTCGTAGCCGCCGGCCTCCCGCAGTTCGGCGATCTGCTCCGGGGTGCGCTGTCCGCCGAGCGCCACGCTCACCGGGTCACCGGGCGCCACCCGCATCAGCATGAACACGATCGTGAGGATGATCAGCACGTTCGGGACGAACAGCAGCAGGCGCGTGACCAGATAGGTGCGCAGCGACCCTGAAGTGCGTGTGGACACCACCACCAGCCCTTTCCCTACGCGGATGGTACACGCCCAGAGGGCTCCGACCGGGCCACGTGCCGGCCCGCGCCGGAGCCCTCTCGCCAGAAGGCCAGGCTGATCTAGCCCTCGCTACCGACCATGTAGAACCGGAAAGTGAACGCGGCGTCCAGCGTGTCCTCGACGCCGGTCACACCCTCCCGGACATAGGCGATCTGGTCGCGCTGCCACAGCTGGATGATCGGCACGTCCTCGGCCACGATCTCCGAGGCCCGCTCGGCTGCCGCAACACGCTCGTCCTGGTTGGTGTTGGTCAGGATCTCGTCGATGCGCTGGTCCATCTCCTCGTTGGCGTACCCCGCGTTCAGGAAGTTCCCGCCCCGGTCAGGCGAGGAGTAGAAACCGGTGAGGTAGTTCGAGGCATCCGGGAAGTCCGGGAACCAGCCCAGGTCGAACGCGTCCATGCTCTGGTCGGAGAACTGGGTGGAGTACTGCTCCCAGGCCAGGCTCTCCAGCGTGACGTCGAACAGGCCGGTGTCCTCGAGCTGCCGCTCGATCTCGGCGTACATGTCGGCGATCTCCTCGCCGTAGCGGTCGGGCATCCACCACAGGTCGAACTCGACCGGTGTCGAGACGCCGGCGTCCTCGAGGATCTGCGCGGCCGCCTCGGTGTCGGGCTCTCCGTACTCGTCCATGTACGACGGGACGTGTCCGGGGATGCCGGCCGGGATCGGGCCGTACAGCGGGGTCACCGTGCCCTGGTAGACGTTCTCGGCAATCGACTCGCGGTCGATGACCTGCGCGACCGCCTGCCGGACGGCGACGTCGTCGAACGGCGGCCGGCTGGTCTGGAGGACCATGTAGTTGATCTCGGTGCCTTCACCGATGATCACCTCGACGCCGCGCTCGGCGCCGTTCTCCTCGAGGTCCGTGGTGTCGGTGACGCTGAGGCTGCGGTACGCGACGTGGACCTCGCCCTCCTCGATCGCCTGCTTGAGCGCGGACGCCTGGTCGTAGTGCTGCAGGATCGCACCACCGTTCTGCATCGGGCGGTCGCCCACGTAGTTCTCGTTGGGCTCGAGGGTGATCTGCTGGCTCGGGTCGAACTCGCCGATCACGTACGGCCCGGAGCCGACGACCTCGTCGTTGGGCTGCAGCGAGTCCTCCGGGTACACGTGGCTGGGCACGATCGAACCGGCGTTGTTCGTGGTGAGCACGAACGGCCACGTCGCGTCGGGGCCGCTGAGGTGGAACTCGACGGTCAAGTCGTCGACCGCCTCGACGCCACCGCCGCCCTCCTCGGGGTTGATGGCGTTGAGCAGCTGCCAGCCGCCCGACTCGTGCTGGATCGTGTACTGGCGCTCGAACGAAAAGGCGACGTCCTCGGCGGTCAGGTCGTCGCCGTCCGAGAACTGCAGCCCCTCCTTCAGCGTGCAGCTGTAGGTGACGTCGTCCACCCAGTCACATTCGTCCGCAGCCTGTGGCACGGGCTCGGTCTCGCCCGGCGGGATCGTGAGCAGCTTCTGGTAGAGGCTGTCGACGATGTTGTTGGAGGGCAGGTCGAACTCACCGGCGGGGTCGATGTTGGTGACGGTGTCCGTGGTTCCGATGACCACCGGCTCCCCGGTGGCGGCGCCTTCGGCGCCACCGTCGTCGTCTCCTCCGCACGCCGTGAGCACGAGAGCACCGGCCGCGATCGCAGGTAGCGCGATCTTGAGCCTTCGTACGCGCATTGGGTTCACCTCTAGTCCGTCGAAGTTGAGTGCGGGCCGTCACCGTGACGGCATGTCGCTGCTTACCGCACCCTAGTTGGTGGCTGTCCACGATTTGGACGCCTCCGGGTCGCACTAGCGTAACGATCCGGTCACGTCAGGGCAGGTCATCCGACAGCCGACGGAAGATCGACCAGCGCTTTCCGGCGGTTGTGCCGACCTCCCAACCCGTTGTGCGTCGTGCTCGCGAATGTGACATATTGCGCGCGTGCGCGCCCATGGCCCTGCCGATGTGGTGATCATCGGCGCTGGAGTCGTCGGGGCCGCGTGCGCATGGTTTTGCGCGCGTGCCGGGTTGCGGGTGTCCGTGGTCGACCGTGGCTCCGTGGCCGGCGGGACGACCGGTGGCGGCGAGGGCAACGTGCTCGTCTCGGACAAGCCCGCGGGCCCGGAGTTGGCGCTCGCCCGGCTGTCCGTCCGGCTGTGGCGCGAGGTCGACGACGAGGTCGGCGGGTTCGAGCACTGGCCGAAGGGCGGTCTCGTGGTCGCGGAGTCCGAGGCCGCGCTCGCCGGGCTGCACGAGGTCGGCCGCGGCCAGAGGGAGATGGGCGTCGAGGCGGTCGCCGTGCCGCCGGAGCGCCTGCCCGACTACGAGCCGCACCTGGCCGGCGACCTCGCCGGCGGCGTCTACTACCCCGACGACGCCCAGGTGCAGCCGATGCT
>JBMCTR010000020.1:0-11875 GCA_048622955.1 Actinomycetota bacterium | reverse complement strand
GCGCTCGCGCCGGAGGAGGGCCGGCGGGTGGAGTTCGTCAGCTCGCATCCGCTCGTGGTCTCGGTGCCGGACGACGGCCCGGCGGAGGTGTTCTCCGGCGGCTGGCGGTGGGCCGACGTCACCATGTCCGGCGGCGAGGACGACGACGGCTAGACGCCCCGCCCCGGTACGGGTCTGCCGGCCGGTGTCCTAATGAGGGTGACTTCTCCTCACTGATCAAACTGCCGCTGGACCCCCGGATTCTTCATGATCACCGCGAGTTTGATCACCAAGGAGGAGTTTCCCTCTTTAGGTCACGGTGATCAAGCAACCAACTCGCCGGCCGGGTGATGGATTGCCCACCTGATCTCGTCTCAGGATGTGAACCCCTGACGATCAGGTGACCCCAGTGCGCTCTCGTCAGCGGGGTGCTCACCTGATCCCGTCACTGGCGGTCCCGTGCTCCGTGAGAATGGGAGGGGCGGAGCCAGAGCGTGCCGAGCGGGGGCAGCCGCAACGTCGCCGAGACGGTGAACCCGTGCCAGGGGACCTCCTCGGTCAGCACGCCGCCGAGGTTGCCGACGCCCGACCCGGTGTAGTCCTCGGCGTCGGTGTTGAGGACCTCATCCCAGCGGCCGGCGTGCGGCAGGCCGATCCGGTAGTCCTCGTGCGGGACGGCCGCGAAGTTGGCGATGCACGCGAGCACCGAGCCGTCCGCGCCCCAGCGCAGGAACGACAGCGCGTTGCCGGCCGCGTCGCTCGCGTCGATCCAGCCGAAGCCGGCGGGGTCGCCGTCCTGCGACCACAGCGCCGGCGTCTCGCGGTAGATCCGGTTCAGGTCGGCCACCAGCCGCTGGACGCCCGCATGGTCGGCGTGGTCCAGTAGCCACCAGTCGAGCTCGCGGGACTCCGCCCACTCCGCCTCCTGTGCCAGTTCGCTGCCCATGAACAGCAGCTTCTTGCCCGGATGCGCCCACATGTAGGCGTAGAACGCCCGCAGGTTCGCCAGTTGCCGCCAGCGGTCGCCGGGCATCTTGCGCAGCAGCGAGCGCTTGCCGTGGACGACCTCGTCGTGGGACAGCGGCAGCACGTAGTTCTCGCTGAACGCGTACATCAGCGAGAACGTCATCCGGTGGTGGTGGTACTGCCGGTACACCGGATCGTGGACCAGGTACCCGAGCGAGTCGTGCATCCAGCCGAGGTTCCACTTCAGCCCGAACCCCAGCCCGCCGAGGTGCGTGGGCTTCGTGACGCCCGGCCACGCCGTGGACTCCTCGGCGATCATGACGGTCCCCGGCACGCGCCGGTACGCCGTGGCGTTGACCTCCTGCAGGAACGAGATCGCCTCGAGATGCTCGCGTCCGCCGTGCACGTTCGGCAGCCACTGGCCGTCCGAGCGGGAGTAGTCCAGGTACAGCATCGAGGCCACCGCGTCCACCCGCAGCCCGTCGACGTGGAACTCCTCGAGCCAGTACAGCGCGTTGGCGACCAGGAAGTTGCGGACCTGCGGCCGGCCGTAGTCGAACACGTAGGTCCCCCAGTCCGGCTGCTCGCCGCGGCGCGGGTCGGGGTGCTCGTACAGCGGGGCGCCGTCGAACCGCGCCAGCGCCCACTCGTCCCGCGGGAAGTGCGCCGGCACCCAGTCGACGAGCACACCGATGCCCGCCTGGTGCAGCCGGTCCACGAGGTAGCGCAGGTCGTCGGGTGCGCCGAACCGGGCGGTGGGGGCGTAGTAGGACGTCACCTGGTAGCCCCAGGACCCGCCGTACGGATGCTCGGCGACGGGCATCAACTCGACGTGGGTGAAGCCCAGCCGAGTGAGGTACTCGGTCAGGTCGTCGGCGACATCGCGGTACGTCCGCCGGCCGCGCCAGGAGCCGAGGTGCATCTCGTAGATCGACATCGGGCGCTCGTGGGCCCGCCACTCGGCACGCTCGGCCAGCCACGCGGCGTCGCCCCACTCGTAGCCCGACTCGTACACCACGGAGGCGGTCGACGGCGGCTCCTCGGTGCGGAACGCCATCGGGTCGGCCTTCAGCCGCCACTCGCCGTCCCGGCCGAGGATCTCGTACTTGTACTTGTGACCCGGCCGCGCGCCGGGGACGTGCCCCTCCCAGACGCCGGTCGACCCGTGCGGCCGCAGCGGCGCCTCCCGCCCGGCCCAGTCGTTGAAGTCGCCCGCGACGCGGACCTCGCGCGCGTTCGGCGCCCAGACGGCGAACGACGTCCCGCCGCCCTGCGGGTGGGCACCGAGCACCTGCCACAGCCGCTCGTGGCGGCCCTCGCCGATCAGGTGCAGATCCACCTCTTCCACCATGCGGGCCACCTCGTGCGGCGTGTCGAACGGCTTTTGCATGATCAGCGGGCCCGGGGGGCGGACCGGGCGGGCCGGGACGCGTCCCGCGCGAGACGCTCGGTGGCGACCAGCGGGATGGGCAACCAGGCGGGGCGGTTGCGCGCCTCGTACACGGCCTCGTAGACGGCCTTGTCGGTCTCGTACGCGTGCAGCAAGACGCTGTCCTCCCTGGGGTCGAGCCCCGCGGCCCGGGCGTAGCCGTCGCAGAACGCCTCCCGGTTGCGGGTCGCCCACTCCCGCGCGCGGTAGGCGATCTGGTCGTCGCCGGGGTGGTCGGCGACCTGCATGTGCCACGCGGCGTAGTCGAAGGAGCGGAGCATCCCCGCGACGTCGCGCAGCGGGGAGTCCATCGCCGTGCGCTCGGGGAGCGACTTCTCGGGCTCGCCCTCGAAGTCGACGAGCTTCCAGCCGAGCGCGGTGCGCAGCACCTGGCCGAGGTGGTAGTCGCCGTGGATGCGCTGCACGGGCACCGGCCGGTCGATGGACGCGAGGTCGTCGAAGGCCGCCTGCAGCCCGGGGACGTACGGCGTCAGTTCCGGCACGATGGCGACCGCGTCCTCGAGCCGGCCGCGCATCCGGGCGGCGAGGTCGGCCACCTCGGCCCCCGACAGCGACCCGACGGGGAGCACCTGCGCCATCTGGGCGTGCACGTGAGCGGTCGCCTCGCCGAGCCGCTCGGCTTCGGCGGCGAAGTCCCCGCCGACCTCCGAGGCGTGCAGGTCCCCTTCGGCGTACAGGTCGCGCACGCTGGCCGTCGCCACCGACCACCCGTCGGTGGCGGTCGTGAAGAACGTCTGCAGCATGGCCAGGCTGCCGAAGACCGTGGCCCCCGAGTGGTCGGTCCACGAGCCCTCGAGCCAGCCGAACAGCGGGGCGATGTACTGGCAGCCGCCGCGGGTCAGCGCGTCGTGGATCTCGACGTCCGGGTTCACACCGGGATGGATCCGGCGGAACACCTTGAGCAGCGCCTCGTTGCCGTAGGCCAACGAGGTGTTGCTCTGCTCGCCGGTGAGCACCAGCGACGGCTCGTCGAGCGGCAGCGAGACGCCCGGCTCGGAGACGAACCGCAGCGCGCCGACGGTGTCCTGCCGGACGAACCGCTCGAGGACGTCGGCCATGGCCGCCTTGTCGTGCAGCGCGTCGTACACGTACCCCTCGGCCGTCTCGCCGAGCAGCACGTGCGTCATCCGGTCCTCCGGGTGCTCTCGCAGCGCGAGCGGAACCTGGTAGAGGTGTGCGTCGGAGCCCTGGACGACCTCGACGAGCAGGTGCCAGACCACGGGGTCCTCGTCGCGGAGCACGGTGCACGTGACGACCCGCAACGAGTCGATGGGCCGGTTCTTGCCGGCGAACCAGCGCTGGTTCGGCAGCCACTCCGCGAGCATGCCGACGGCGGCGTTCAGCGTCACGGCAGCGCCTCCCCGAGGCGGAACCAGTAGAACCCGTGCGGCCCGAGCGTGAGCAGGTACGGCAACTCGCCGATCGGCGGGAACCGCACGCCGCCGAGCAACTCCACGGGCTGCAGGCCCTCGAACTTGCGCAGGTTGAGCTCCACCGGCTGGGGGAACCGCGACAGGTTGTTGACGCACAGCACGATGTCCTCGCCGAAGACCCGGACGTACGACAGCACGCTCGGGTTGGAGCCGCCGAGGTCGGTGAAGTCGCCCAGGCTGAACGCGGGGTTCTGCTTGCGCACCTCGATCATGCGGCGGGTCCAGTGCAGCAGCGACGAGCTGTTCGCCACCTGCGCCTCGACGTTCGTCACCTGGTAGCCGTACACCGCGTCCATGACCACCGGCAGCGTCAGCCGGCCGGGGTCGGAAGTCGAGAACCCGGCGTTGCGGTCCGGCGTCCACTGCATGGGGGTGCGCACGCCGTCGCGGTCGCCGAGCCAGATGTTGTCGCCCATTCCGATCTCGTCACCGTAGTAGAGGACCGGCGAGCCGGGCAGCGACAGCAGCAGCGCGGTGAACAGTTCGATCTGGTCGGTGTCGTTGTCCAGCAGCGGCGCGAGCCGGCGGCGGATGCCGATGTTCGCCTTCATCCGCGGGTCGCGGGCGTACTCCGCCCACATGTAGTCGCGTTCCTCGTCGGTGACCATCTCGAGGGTCAGCTCGTCGTGGTTGCGCAGGAAGATGCCCCACTGGCAGTTGGCGGGGATCTGCGGTGTCTGGGCCATGATCTCGCTGATCGGGTATCGAGACTCCCGCCGCACCGCCATGAAGATCCGTGGCATCACCGGGAAGTGGAACGCCATGTGGCACTCGTCGCCGCCGACCGAGTAGTCGCCGAAGTACTCCACGACGTCCGCCGGCCACTGGTTGGCCTCACTCAGCAGCACGGTGTCCGGGTACTCGTCGTCGACCATCTTACGGATGGACTTGAGGAACGCGTGGGTTTCCGGGAGGTTCTCGCAGTTGGTGCCCTCCGCCTCGTAGAGGTAGGGGACGGCGTCGAGCCGGAACCCGTCGATGCCGAGATCGAGCCAGAACCGCAGCGCGTCCAGCATCGCCTCCCGCACCGCGGGGTTGGCGTAGTTCAGGTCCGGCTGGTGGCTGAAGAACCGGTGCCAGTAGTACTGCTTCCGGACGGGGTCGAAGGTCCAGTTCGACGTCTCGGTGTCGACGAAGATGATCCGGGCGTCCGGGTAGCCGTCGTCGTCGTCGCGCCAGACGTAGAACTCGCCGTACGGCCCGTCGGGGTCCTCCCGGGACGCCTGGAACCACGGGTGCTGGTCGCTCGTGTGGTTCATGACGAAGTCGACAATGACCCGGATGCCGTACGCGTGCGCCTGCCGGACGAGCATCATGAGGTCGTCCAGCGAGCCGTAGTCGGGCAGCACGTTCTTGTAGTCGGACACGTCGTAGCCGCCGTCGCGCAGCGGGGACGGGTAGAACGGCGGCAGCCACAGGCAGTCGATGCCGAGCCAGGACAGGTAGTCCAGCTTCTCGGCGAGCCCGCGCAGGTCGCCGACGCCGTCGGCGTTGGAGTCCTTGAACGACCGGACGAGTACCTCGTAGAACACCGCGCGCTTGAACCACTGCGGGTCGCTGCCGGCGGACGGCACCGGGTGCTGGTACGAGCGGGTCCGGCCGGACGTGGTCACGGCGTCCACCGCCGGACGGTGAGCACGTGGGCGGGCTCCACGGCGGGGTCGAGGCGGACGTAGTTGTGCTGCCCCCAGGTGTAGGTGGCGCCGGTGAGCTCGTCGTGGGCAGCGAATGTCTCGTGCCAGTCGAATCCGAGGGCGGGCATATCGAGGTAGGCCGTTGCTTCCTTGGTCGCGTGTGGGTCCAGGTTCACGACGACGATCACGCAGTCATCGTCTGCGCCGCCGGCGGGTGCGCCGGGGTGCCGTTTTGAGAAACACAGCATGTCAGGGTTGTCGACGTGGTGGAAGCGCAGGTTCCGCAGCCGCTGCAGTGCGGGGTGCGCCCGGCGTAGCTCGTTGAGCCTGCTCACGTACGGCGTGAGCGTCTCGCCCTCGCGGGGGCCGCCGGGTGCGTAGGCCGCCCAGTCGCGGGGCCGGTACTGGTACTTCTCCGAGTCGAGGTACTCCTCGCTGCCGGGCCGCACGGCCACGTGCTCGTAGAGCTCGAACCCGGAGTACATCCCCCAGGTCGGGCTCAGCATGGCGGCGAGCGTCGCCCGGATGCGGAACGCCGCCGGGCCGCCGTACTGCAGGTACGCGTTCAGGATGTCGGGCGTGTTGACGAACAGGTTGGGCCGCATGTGCGCCGCCGCGTCCCGCAGTTCGGTGAGGTACCCCTCGAGCTCCGGCTTGGAGTTCTTCCAGGTGAAGTAGGTGTAGGACTGCTGGAACCCGATCATGGCGAGGGCGTGCATCATGGCCGGTTTGGTGAACGCCTCGGCCAGGAAGATGACGTCCGGGTCCGTGCGGTGGACGTCGTCGAGCAGCCGGTGCCAGAAGTCGAGCGGCTTGGTGTGCGGGTTGTCCACGCGGAAGATCCGTACCCCGTGGTCCATCCAGTGGTGGATGATGCGTCTGACCTCGGCGTAGATGCCCTCCGGGTCGTTGTCGAAGTTCAGCGGGTAGATGTCCTGGTACTTCTTCGGCGGGTTCTCCGCGTAGGCGATCGTGCCGTCCGCGCGGGTGGTGAACCACTCGGGGTGCTCGCTGACCCACGGGTGGTCGGGGGAGGCCTGCAGCGCGAGGTCCAGCGCGACCTCGAGGCCGAGCTCGTTCGCCCTGGCGACGAAGTCGTCGAAGTCGTCGATCGACCCCAGGTCCGGGTGCACGGCGTCGTGCCCGCCGTCCGGGCCGCCGATCGCCCACGGGACGCCGGGGTCGTCCGGGCCCGCCGTGAGCGTGTTGTTCGGGCCCTTGCGGAACGTGGTGCCGATGGGGTGGACGGGCGGCAGGTAGACCACGTCGAAGCCCATCTCCGCGAGGGCCGGCAGCCGCTCGGCGGCGGACTTGAAGGTTCCGGACGTCCAGGAGCCGTCCGCGTTGCGGTGCGCGCCCTCCGAGCGCGGGAAGAACTCGTACCAGCTGCCGAACAGCGCGCGTTCCCGCTCCACCCGCAGCGGGTACGGCCCGTCCGTGGTGACGAGGTCCCGCAGCGGGTACTCGGCGAGGATCTCCGTGACGTCCGGCGCGAGCGCCGCGGCGAGCCGCACCGGCGGGGGCCGGCGGACGTCCCGAACGGCCTTGGCCGTGTCCCGCAGCAGCAGCCGCTCGCCCGTCCGGCCGCGGGGCAGCGCGGCGGCCGCGCGGTCGAGCAGTTGTGCACCCTCGGTGAACACGAGGTCGACGTCGATGCCGGACTCGACCTTGATCTCCGCGCTGTGCCGCCAGGTGGCGACCGGGTCGCCCCATCCCTCGATGCTGAACGTCCAGTCGCCCTCGCCGTCGGGCGTGAGCTCCGCGGTCCACCGGTCCTCGGCGACGGGCCGCATCCGGACCCGCTGGCGTTCCCTGCCCTGCGGGTCGCGCAGCACCGCCGTGGCCGCGACGGCGTCGTGGCCTTCGCGGAACACGGTGGCGGCGACCTCGAAAGTCTCGCCCACGACGGCCTTGGCCGGGTAGCGCCCGCAGCCGACTTGGGGCGAGACATCGAAGATCGGAATGCGTCCGGTCATCGGTGGCAACGGTACTGCCTTCGTGGTTGATCATCTGCAGTTGCGGGGGGCATGCTATGCGACGCTCGCCGATCGGCCGAAAGCGGTGGCGATCTTCCGCCGCGCTGCTCATCATCGACTCATGGCGACCTGCGCGTACAGTCGCAGCGGACGCTCGCGAGCAGGCGGCGGCGGTAGCGTGTGGGTGCCCTCGCGATTGGTTCTGGTGGCCGGACGGGCTAGCGTTGCCCCTCGTGCGTGCGATTCGACGACTCACGGTACGTACCGTGCTGCCTGAGCCGCTGGAACCCCTCGGCGAGTTGGTGTCCAACCTGCGCTGGTCCTGGAACCGGCCCACGCAGGACGTTTTCGCGGCGGTCGCGCCCGACCTCTGGGACGAGGTGGGGCACGACCCGGTGAAGCTGCTCGGGCAGGTCCCGCGGGAACGGCTGGCGGAGTTGGCCGGCGACGAGGCGTTCCTCGCACGCGTTCAAGAGGCGCACCAGGACCTCCGTTCGTACCTGACGGGAGCGCGCTGGTACCAGGACGCCGACGGCGACGCCCCGGCCGCCGTGGCGTACTTCTCGCCCGAGTTCGGCATCACGCACGCGCTGCCGCAGTACTCCGGGGGGCTCGGCATCCTGGCAGGGGATCACCTGAAGGCGGCGAGCGACCTCGGCGTGCCCATCGTGGGCGTCGGCCTGCTCTACCGGCACGGGTACTTCGTCCAGTCGCTGTCCCGCGAGGGGTGGCAGCAGGAGCGGTACCCGCTGACCGATCCGAACAATTTGCCGCTGAGCGTGCTGCGGGAGCCGGACGGCTCGCCGGCCCGGGTGCTCGTAGGCCTGCCCGGAGGCGGCCGGCTGAACGCGGCGATCTGGGTGGCGCAGGTGGGCCGCGCCCCGCTGCTGCTGCTCGACTCGTACGTCGAGGAGAACGGCGCGGCCGAGCGCGAGGTGACCGACCGGCTCTACGGCGGCACCGGCGAGCACCGGCTGCGCCAAGAACTGCTGCTCGGCGTCGGCGGTGTCCGGGCGCTGCGGGCGTACAGCCGGATCACGGGCGCGCCCGACCCGGAGGTGTTCCACACCAACGAGGGGCACGCCGGCTTCCTCGGGGTGGAGCGGATCCGGGAGTTGATGACCGACCACGGCCTGGAGTACGGCGCGGCGCTGGAGGCCGCCCGCTCCGGCACCGTCTTCACCACGCACACGCCCGTGCCGGCCGGCATCGACCGGTTCCCGCGCGAGCTCATCCAGCAGTACTTCGGCGGCGACACCGCCACCCCCGGCGTCCCGGTCGACAACATCCTCGCGCTGGGCGCGGAGGACTACCCGGGCGGCGACCCGAGCGTGTTCAACATGGCGGTGATGGGCCTGCGGCTCGCGCAGCGGTCGAACGGCGTCAGCCGGCTGCACGGGGCGGTGAGCCGCGAGATGTTCAGCGGCCTGTGGCCCGCGTTCGACGAGAACGAGGTGCCGATCGGTGCGATCACCAACGGCGTGCACGGCCCGACCTGGACCGCGGCCGAGATGATGGCGCTGGCGCGCCGCGCCGGCGGGCCGGAGCTCGCCGAGCGCGGCGAGGTCTGGGAGCAGGTCAGCGACACCGAGATCTGGTCGGCGAAGCGCGCCATGCGGGAGCGGCTGGTGGCCGAGGCGCGCCGCCGGCTGCGCACGTCGTGGCGGGACCGCGGCGCCAGCGAGGCCGAGATGCGATGGGTCGACTCGGTCCTGGACCCGGACGTGCTGACGATCGGGTTCGCCCGCCGGGTGCCGTCCTACAAGCGGCTGACGCTGATGCTGCGCGACCCCGAGCGGCTCAAGGCGCTGCTGCTGCATCCGGAGCACCCGGTCCAGCTCGTGATCGCGGGCAAGGCGCACCCGGCCGACGACGGCGGCAAACGGCTGATCCAGGACATGGTCGGGTTCGCCGACGATCCGGAGATCCGCCACCGGATCGTGTTCCTGCCCGACTACGACATCGGCATGGCGCAGGCGCTGTTCCCGGGCTGCGACGTCTGGCTGAACAACCCGCTCCGGCCGCTGGAGGCGTGCGGGACCTCCGGCATGAAGGCGGCGCTGAACGGCGCGCTGAACCTGTCCATCAGGGACGGCTGGTGGGACGAGTGGTACGAGCCCGAGTTCGGCTGGGCGATCCCGTCCGCCGAGGGCGTGGAGGACGACAACCACCGCGACGACCTGGAGGCGGCGGCGCTCTACGAGCTGCTGGAGCAGCACGTCGCGCCCCGGTTCTACGACGCGGGCCCGGACGGCGTGCCGGTGCGGTGGCTGGAGATGCTGCGCCAGACCCTGGCGTCGCTGGGGCCGCGGGTGCAGGCGACGCGGATGGTGCGTGAGTACGTCGAGGCGCTGTACAAGCCCGCCGCGCTGTCCGGGCGGGCGCTCAACTCCGACTACGACGGTGCGAGGGCGCTGGCCGCCTGGAAGGAGCGGGTGCGCGCCGCGTGGGACGGCGTCGCGATCGAGCACGTCGAGACGTCCTCGACGGCCGACGCGTTCGAACTGGGCCACAAGCTGGCGCTGCGGGTGTTCGTCGCGCTCGGCTCGCTGTCGCCGGAGGACGTGGCCGTCCAGGTGGTGCACGGCCGGGTGGACGACTCCGACGAGTTGCGCGAGCCGGCGGTCACGGAGCTGTCGGTGGGGGAGTCGTACGAGCACGGGCACTACCGGTTCGACGGCGCCGTCCCGCTGGAACGCACCGGCCCGTTCGGCTACACGGTGCGGATCGTGCCGTCCCACGAGAAGCTGGCCAGCGGCGCCGAGTTGGGGCTTGCCGTGCTGCCCTGAGCTCAGGGCAGGGCGCGGAACAGGGCGCAGCTGCGTCCGGGCAGCGTGGTGGGCGCGCCCGCCGGATGCTGCACGGGATCCGAGTCCGGCTCCGCGGTCAGCAGGATGCGCTCGTAGCGCCCGGCCCACGGCTGGCCCGGCGGCGTGACGTCGACCGGGTCGGCGCCGGCGTGCAGCCAGAGCAGGTACGAGTCGTCGATGATCCGCTCGCCGCGCGGGCCGCGCGCCTGCACGCCGTCCCCGCTGAGGAACAGCCCGAGAGTGCGCAACCCGTCGTCGTGCCACCGCTCGTCGGTCATCTCCGAGCCGTCGACGAACAGCCACGCGATGTCCTTGCGCCCGTCCGAGGAGACCGGCCGGCCGGCGAAGAAGTGCCGCTGCCGGAACACCGGATGGTCCCGGCGCAGCGCCAGCAGGCGGCGGGTGAGCGCCAGCAGGTCCGCGTACTCGTCGCGCAGCGACCAGTCGACCCACGTCGTCTCGTCGTCGATGCAGTAGGCGTTGTTGTTGCCGTGCTGGGTGCGGCCCATCTCGTCGCCGGCGAGCAACATCGGGACCCCCGTCGACAGCAGCAGCGTCGTGAGGAAGTTGCGCAGCTGCCGCCGGCGCAGGGCCCGCACCGACGGATCGGAGTCCCCTGCGATTCCCTCGACGCCGTGGTTCCACGACCGGTTGTCGTCGGTGCCGCCGTCGCTGCGCTCGTTGTGCTTGCGGTCGTACGAGACGAGGTCGCGCAGCGTGAAACCGTCGTGCGCCGTCACGAAGTTGATCGAGGCGTACGGGAGCCGGCCGTCGTCGGCGTACAGGTCGGACGAGCCGGACAGCCGGTACGCGAGGTCGCGCACCCCGGGCGCCCGCCCGCGCCAGAAGTCGCGGACGGTGTTGCGGAACCGGTCGTTCCACTCGGTCCAGCGGTGCGGGAACTCGCCGACCTGGTAGCCGCCCGGGCCGACGTCCCACGGCTCGGCGATCAGCTTGACCTCGCCGAGCACCGGGTCCTGCTCGATGACGGTCATGAACGAGCCGAGCATGTCCACGTCGTGCATCGAGCGGGCGAGCGCCGAGGCGAGGTCGAAGCGGAACCCGTCCACGTGCATCTCGGTGACCCAGTACCGCAGCGAGTCCATGACCAGCTTCAGCACGTGCGGGTGGCTGATGTTGACCGTGTTGCCGCAGCCGGTGTAGTCGAGGTACCCGCCGTGTTCATCGAGCCGGTAGTACGCGCCGTCGTCGATGCCGCGGAACGACAGCGTCGGGCTGTCGGCGTCCCACTCGGCGGTGTGGTTGTAGACGACGTCGAGGATGACCTCCAGCCCGGCGGCGTGCAGCGTCCGGACCATCGCCTTGAACTCGGTGACCTGCTCGCCCAGCGTCCCGGTCGCCGCATACCCGGCGTGCGGGGCGAAGAAGGCCAGCGTGTTGTACCCCCAGTAGTTGCGCTTGCCCTTGGCGGCCACCGGCGGCTCGGTGACGAAGTGGTGGACGGGCAGCAGTTCGACCGACGTCACGCCGAGGTCGACCAGGTGCTGGACGGCGGCCGGGTGGGCGAGCCCCGCGTACGTGCCGCGCAGCCGCTCGGGGACGTCCGGATGGCGCATGGTGAACCCGCGGACGTGCATCTCGTAGATGACGGTGTCGTTCCACGGGA
>JBMCTR010000019.1:0-12039 GCA_048622955.1 Actinomycetota bacterium | reverse complement strand
AACGCCCCCCACCAGCCGGGGGCTTTGCCATCCCACCCACCTCGAACTGATGTCCACTATACAAGGGAACACCCGTCCACACAACCCCCAACCACCAGCAAAGTTCCACTCCATCGGCTGAGGTCTGCGAGGATCGCAGGGTGCGTTGCCTGGCCGAAACGTACGACGTCGCCCTGCTGGACCTCGACGGCGTGATCTACGTCGGCACCGGCGCCGTCCCGCACGCTGCAGATGCGCTCGCCGAGAGCCGGCGGGCGGGTATGCGGATCGCGTTCGTGACGAACAACGCCTCGCGACCACCGAGCGCCGTCGCAGAGCACCTCACGCGCCTCGGGGTTCCAGCCGCGCCCGACGAGGTCGTGACATCCGCCCAGGCGGCCGCCCGGATGCTGGCCGAAATACTTCAGCCGGGGTCCCGCGTGCTCGTCGTAGGCGGCGAAGGACTGGTGGAGGCGCTGGAGGAGCAGGGCCTCGCCCCCGTCTTCGAGCTGTCGGAGGGGCCGGCCGCCGTCGCGCAGGGCTTTCATCCCGATGTGGGTTGGCGCATGCTGGCCGAGGCCGCATACGCCATCGCCACCGGAGTGCCGTGGGTGGCCTCGAATGTGGACATGACCATTCCCAGGCCGCAGGGCCGCGCACCCGGAAACGGCGCGCTCGTTGAAGCCCTGCGGCTGACGACCGGCGCCACCCCGCTGGTCGCCGGCAAGCCGGAGCCGCCGATGCATCGCGAAGCCGTCCTGCGGACGGGAGCGCGCAGGCCACTCGTCGTCGGCGACCGGCTGGACACGGACATCGAGGGGGCATACCGCGGCGGCGCGGACAGCCTGCTGGTGCTCACCGGCGTCACCGAGCCGGAGCAGTTGCCCACCGCTGAGGTGCGGCACCGGCCGACGTACGTCGCCGAAGATCTGCGAGCCCTGCTCGCGCAACCTTCGGATGCGGCGATCACCGCGGGACGGGCCCACTACACGAGTTGGACGGCCGGCCTGAGGGACGGGCGCCTCGTCGTGGAGCCGGTCGAAGGCACCGAGCCGCGCCGCATCGACGCGCTGCGCGCGATCTGCGGCCTGTGCTGGGGCATGGACGAGGAGCCGGTCGGCATCGGGGAGGCCCTCCGCAAGGCAGGCTGGTGACCCTCGGACCGCTACCGTGGGACTCCATGGACGACAACGACGGCCGCCCACCGGATGCCGGGACCTCAGGTGGGCCCGAACCGGCAACGGCACAGCCGGCCGCGGCACCACCGGAACCCACGGGCCACGCCCGCGTCGACGAGGCGCTGCAGCGGCTCACCGCGCTTGACGACATGCCCGTCGGGGAACACGTGGCCGTGGTCGAGGACATCCATCGCACGCTCCAGGACGCTCTGGCCGAGGACGAGGACTGATCGGATGCCGGTTCGCCGGCGGCTGGACGCGGAACTGGTGCGGCGCGGCCTCGCCAGGTCCCGCGAGCAGGCGGCGCGGCTCATCGCGGCGGAAAGGGTGAAGGTGTCGGGTCGAATCGCGGGCAAGCCCGCGACGGTGGTGTCCGCGGCGGATCCGATCGTCGTGACGGACGAACAGACCGGCGGCGGCTATGTCTCCCGCGGCGGGGACAAGCTCGCCGCCGCACTGGACAGCTTCGCCGCCGACGGGCTCACCGTGGCCGGGCGGCACTGCCTGGACGCCGGGGCATCCACGGGAGGCTTCACCGACGTGCTGCTGCGGCGCGGCGCGTCGCACGTCGTCGCCGTCGACGTGGGGTACGGCCAGCTCGCGTGGCCGCTCCGGCAGGACGACCGCGTCACCGTCCTCGAGCGGACCAACGTCCGCGACCTGACCCCCGAGCTCGTCGGCGACCCGGTCCAGCTCGTCGTGGCGGATCTGTCGTTCATCTCGCTGACGCTCGTCCTGGGCCCGCTCGTGGCGTGCGCCAAGCCGGACGCCGACTTCGTGCTGCTGGTCAAGCCACAGTTCGAGGTCGGCCGGGAGCAGGTCGGCAAGGGAGGCGTGGTGCGCGAACCCGGGCTCCGCACGGCCGCCGTGCGCGCGGTGGCGGCAGCGGCGGAGGACCGCGGCCTCGGCATCGCCGGACTCACGGCCAGCCCGTTGCCGGGCCCGTCGGGCAACGTCGAGTACTTCCTGTGGCTTCGTGCCGGCGCGCCGCCGCTGGCGCCCGAGGCCGTTGACCGTGCCGTGGAGGAGGGCCCGCAATGAGCGACCGTTCGGTGCTGCTCGTGACCCACACCGGCCGGCCAGAAGCCCGCGAAGCCGCCCACGAGGCGGCCGAGCTGCTGAGCGCCTCGGGCCTCGAGGTCCGCGCGCTGGCCGCGGAGGCCGAGGAGGCGGCCGACGCGGGAGCGGTCCTCGTCGAGCCGGGCCCGGAGGCTGCCGAGGGCTGCGAGCTGGTGATCGTGCTGGGCGGGGACGGGACGATCCTGCGCGGGGCGGAGCTCGCCCGGCCGTCCGGCACTCCGGTCCTTGGCGTCAACCTCGGGCACGTCGGGTTCCTCGCCGAAGCGGAGTGGGACGCGCTCAGCTACACCGTCGAGCACATCGTCAGCCGCGGGTACGAGGTCGAGGAGCGGATGACGATCGATGTGGTGGTCCGCGCCGACGACACGGTCGTGGCCACGGACTGGGCGCTCAACGAGGCGACCGTGGAGAAGGCGAGCCGCGAGCGGATGCTCGAGTTGGTCGCGGAGGTCGACGGCCGGGCGCTGTCCCGGTGGGGTTGTGACGGCGTCATCATGGCCACCCCCACCGGCTCGACGGCGTACGCGTTCAGCGTGGGCGGGCCGGTGGTCTGGCCCGACCTGGAAGCCCTGCTGCTCCTGCCCATCAGCGCCCACGCCCTGTTCGCCCGCGCCCTCGTGGTGGCCCCGACGGCGGAGTTGGCGGTCACGGCCCAGCCCGAGACCCCGGAGGCGGTGCTGTGGTGCGACGGGCGGCGGACGATCGACCTGCCGGCCGGCGCCCGTGTCGAGGTCCGCCGTGGCAGCAAGCCGGTGCGGCTGGCCCGGTTGCACCGCCCGCCGTTCAGCGACCGGCTGGTGGCGAAGTTCGCGCTTCCGGTGGAGGGTTGGCGGGGTCGTCCACGGGCCAACAGAGGCGGCGGGTAGCCTCTGGAACCGCTACGGCGTACTTTTCCGTGGTTGACCTAGATTGTCGACAATATTACGTTACTCTGTGCTGCCCCGGCACCCCGCGGCTGCGCTGCTCCCGATCCACCATCCGCACTGAGGACACGACCGATGGCCCGATTTATCGAGATCACGCTCAAGCAGCGAGGGGCGTCCTGCGTGGCACGCCTGCTCGACGACCTGGCTCCGCGCACCTGCGATGCGGTGTGGAACGCCCTGCCGCTGGGTGGGGATGCATACCACGCGAAGTATGCGCGCAACGAGATCTACACGCTGCTACCGGCTTTCGCCGACCAAGAGCCGGGGCGGGAGAATCCGACGATCACTCCGATACCTGGTGACGTCGCCTACTTCTGTTTCGACACCTGGCAGCTCGCCACGCCCGGGCACGGGTACGCCGCCGACGAGCAGCATCTCGACGAATCGCAGATCGTTGATCTGGCGCTCTTCTACGAACGCAACAACCTGTTGCTGAACCCCGACTACGGGTTCGTGCCGGCGAACATCTTCGCGACCATCGTCGAAGGACTCGATGCCATGGCCGCGGCATCCCAGGACATGTGGCGGAGCGGAGTCGTGGGTGAGACGCTCGTCTTCGACCGTCATCAGGCGTAGCGGCAAAAGCAGCAGTCGAAGGTCCTTCACCCGGCAGCTGCGCGCGCCTGGAAGAGCTAGCCGTGACACTTCTGTAACAAGTTTGATTGTTGACAATCGACGATTGCAAACCTAGCGTGGGCCGCTGTTTCCAGCCAGGGCCAGGGAGGATCTGAGAGCCATGACACTTCGACCAGTAACCCGCAGGCAATTCTTGGAGCGCTCGGCGGCTATGGCGCCGATGGCACTGGGTGGAGTTGCTCTGCTGAGTGCCTGCGGGGACGATTCGGAGGACGGCAACACGATGGACCGTGCCGTTGAGCAAGGTTTCATCCGGATCGCAATCGCGAATGAGCCTCCCTACACCGAGGTCAATGCCGATGGCAGCGTCACCGGAGCTGCGGTCGAGATCCCACGACGGGCGTTCGAGATCATGGGCATAGCGGAGTTGCAGCCGACCACGATCGAGTACGGGTCGATGATCCCGGGCCTGCAGGCGGGCCGCTTCGATGTCGTCACTGCCGGGTTGTTCATGACCCCGGAACGTTGCGAGGAGGTCATCTACTCCGAGCCGGACGTGTGCGGCACCGAGTCCTTCGCCGTGGCGGCCGGCAACCCGCTCGGGCTCAACAGCTATGAGGACGTGGCCGCTCAGAGCGACGCGATCGTCGGCGTCCCTGGGGGCTCCGTGGAGGAGGAGTACGCGATCGAGGCTGGCGTGCCCGAGGAACGGATCGAGGTCATCCCCGACCTGCGCGCCGGCGTCGATGCGCTCAAGGCGGGCCGTATCGATGCGTACGGGCTGCCGACCGCGTCGATCCGGGAGTTGCTGGACGGCGAGAGCGATCTCGAAGAGGCCGGTCCGCTGCCGGGCATTCCGATCGCCTGTGCCGGTGCAGCCTTCCGTCAAGGCGACGGGGATCTACGCGAGGCGTACAACCAGGCCCTCGAGCAGATGAAGGACAGCGGGGATTTCGACGACATCCTGCTCGAGTTCGGCTTCGACCCGAGTGCGGCTCGCGCGGTGACAGCCGAACAGCTGTGCGCTGGCGAGGCGCCCGAGTTCGAGGGCTGACCGGCTGCTGGGACAGGCGGCGACAGGCGTCGCCGCCTGTCCGCAGCGGCGGGGTAGACAATGGAGAACTTCGTCGAACTGCTGCCGCGGTTGGCAGATGGCCTGTGGGTCACGCTTCAGGTCACGCTGCTGGGAATCGCGCTCAGCCTGGTCCTCGCGTTCGTGGGTGGACTCGGCCGCCTCGCGCCATGGCGCCCGGTGCGTTGGCTCTCCGGCCTCTACATCGAGGTCTTTCGCGGAACCTCGTTGCTCATCCAGATGTTCTGGTTCTTCTTCGCCTTTCCGCAGTTGTTCAACATTGAGCTCTCGCCCGTGGCCGCCGGGGTGCTTGCGCTGGGCATGAATGTCGGCTCGTATGGGTCCGAGGTCGTGCGCGGCGCCATTCTGAGCGTGCCCAAGGGACAGTACGAGGCCGCCGTCGCGCTGAACTTCCCGTCGGCTAGCCGGCTGCGTCGCATCATCGTGCCCCAAGCGGTCGTGGCGATGCTCCCGCCGTTCGGCAACCTGGCCATCGAGCTGCTGAAAGGCTCCGCAGTTGTCTCGTTGATCGCGGTGGCAGACCTGGCGTTCCAGGCTCGGCAGATTCGTATCAGCGGCTTCATGTCGAGCTTCGAGGTCTACCTGGTGATCCTGGTCATCTACTTCGTGGTCGCTTCGGTGATCGCCATGCTGATGCGCCGGGTGGAGCGGCGCGCCGGCAGGGGGATGGGAATCGGCCACCGGAAGGTGGCGGCGCAGTGAGCCCGATACGCAGCCAGGTTTGGGACTGGGAGTTCGCTTGGGAGATCCTGCCCGAGATTGCCGGCGGCCCGTTTCTCGTGACCCTCCAGGCGACAGTCATGGGCACCGCCATAGCGATGACCCTCGGGCTGCTGCTCGCCATCGGCCGCCGGTCCCATCGCGCGATCGTCCACTACCCGAGCTCATCCTTCATCGAGTTCATCCGCCGTACGCCGCTGCTCGTGCAGCTGTTCTTCCTGTTCTTCGGGCTACCCGCGATCGGGGTCACGCTGCCGTCGCTCGTAGCCGGTGTGATCGGGCTCGGCGTGCACTACAGCACCTACACCTCCGAGGTCTACCGGGCCGGTATCGAGGGAGTACCCAGGGGCCAGTGGGAGGCTTCGCGGGCGTTGAACCTGTCCCACCGGCGGACCTGGACCCGGGTGATCATTCCGCAGGCGGTACCGAAGGTAATCCCGGCACTCGGCAACTACTTCATCGCGATGTTCAAGGAGACGCCGCTGCTGTCGGCGATTCTCGTCTTCGAGATGATGGCGCAGGCTACGACCATCGCGAACCGCTCTTTCCGGGCGCTCGAGGCATACACCATCGTGGGTGTGCTCTTCCTGGTCGTCAGCTACCTGGCCTCGCTCGGAGTCCGGCGCCTCGAGCGTTACCTGCGTAACCGGACGCAGACCACGGCCGAGGGAGCCACGTGACGACGCTCAATGAGCAGGAGCCGCTGCTGCAGCTGACCTGGACCGATCCGGATTCAGGAACCCGTGGCTACTGCGTCATCGATCGGCTGGTCGGCGACATTGCCACCGGCGGCACCCGCATGCGTGTCGGCTGCACCCTGTCGGAGGTCAGGGATCTCGCTCGGGGCATGTCGGCCAAGACCGGCGTCTTCGTGCTTCCTGTCGGTGGCGCGAAGGCGGGGATCGACTATGACCCCCACAATCCGAAGGCGCGAGAGGTGTTGGCCCGGTTCGTCCAGGCCGTGCGGCCCATCTTGGACGACTACTGGGTCACAGCGGAGGACCTGGGCGTGCCCCAGACAGTGCTGGACGAGGTCTTCGACGAGGCGGGACTGGGCATGTCGCTGCACGCGGCGCTCGTGCGCAGTCCTGATCCGGACGCCACCCTTGCCCGCGTGCGCAGGTCGTTCGCCGCAGAGATCGACGGCGTTGCGGTGCCCGACCTGGTCGGAGGGTACGGCGTAGCCGAAGCCGCAGTCGCCGCCCTTCGCCACGTCGGACGCGACCCGTCCGACTGCCGGGCCGTCGTCCAGGGATTCGGCTCGATGGGAGGATCCAGCGCTCGATACCTCGCCAACCACGGCGTGCGTGTGGTCGGTGTCGCAGACCGGCACGGTGTGATCGTGAACGACGAGGGTCTCGACGTCGAGGCGCTTCTCAAGGCCCGCTCGATCCATGGTGACGTTGACCGGAGCGTGTTGCGAGCCGACGACCGCGAACTGCCCGGGCCCGAGTGGCTGACGCTGGACGTCGACGTGCTGGTTCCGGCAGCGGTGTCCTACGCCATAGACGAGAACAACTGCACCTCGGTGCGTGCGCCGTTGATCGTCGAGGCAGCCAACGTGCCGACGACGCCGGATGCGGAGCACCGCCTGTTCGACCGGGGTGTGCTGGTCATCCCCGACTTCGTAGCCAATGGTGGCGCTGTCGCGTGGGCGTGGTGGACGCTGTTCGGCGATGTCTCGGACGAGCCAGCCGACGCGTTCGCCAAGCTGGCTGCGGACATGTCCGCCATCGTCGGGCAGATCATGGCCGTGCGGGACGAGACGGGGGTGAGTCCGCGGGCGGCGGCGTTGGCCATCTCCCAGCGCAACCACGACCGTCTCGACGCGGAGCACGCCGCTGGGCGGCCGCCGAGGCGGATCCAGTGATCCATGCGTGGCCCGGCGACGGTGATCGAAAGCCGCGGCTCGACTCAAGGGGCTCGAGGCTGTCGAAAGCCCACCATCCGGTCGAGTCGCGGCAAATCGGTAGACTGTTGACAATCATACGTTCTCCAAATAGCCTCGTCGCCTCGAGCGCGAGTCGCTCATGATGCGTCCAAGGCAACGCGGACTGGTGGAGACTTACATTGCCGGCACAACCTGATCTCGCTGCTTCCAGTCGGCCGGAGCCGGTCGACGATGCGCCGCCCATGGTGGAGTTCCGCAAGGTCCGCAAGGCGTTCGGCGAACTGGTCGTCCTCGACGATCTTGATCTCAGAGTGGATCCCGGGGAGAAGCTGTCCATCATCGGCCCGAGCGGTTCGGGCAAGACAACGATCCTGCGGGTGCTGATGACACTGGAGAGCATCCAGTCCGGCTACGTCCTCGTCGACGGGGAATACCTGTGGCACATGGAGCGCGCGGGCGAGATCGTGCCGGCGAGTGAGAAGCATCTTCGCGCTATGCGCGGCAAGCTCGGCATGGTCTTCCAGCAGTTCAACCTCTTCCCGCACATGACGGTTCTCCGAAACATCACCGAGGCACCGGTTCGCGTGCTCGGCGTGGACAAGTCCGAGGCGGAGCAACGCGCGGTCGACCTGTTGCGCAGAGTCGGCTTGGTGGACAAGACCAGCGCCTATCCGAACGAGCTGTCCGGTGGTCAACAGCAGCGAGTGGCGATCGCCAGGGCGTTGGCCATGCAGCCCAAGGTGATGTTGTTCGATGAGGTCACCGCTGCCTTGGACCCCGAGCTCGTCGGCGAGGTGCTCAACGTGCTTCGCCAGCTTGCCGAGGAGACCGAGATGACGATGCTCATCGTGACGCACGAGATGGGCTTCGCCCGCGACGTGTCGGACCGCGTGCTGTTCTTCTTTGCGGGGCAGATCCACGAGGAGGGCTCACCCGAGAAGATCTTCACCGAGCCCGACCGGACCAGGACCCGGGAGTTCCTCAAGGCGGTCGTCGAACACTGACTACGGGGTGTCGGAGCGGTGGGGGTGCACGGCCGGTCCGGGGTCCGGGACGGCAGAGCCGGCGACGCGCGCCGGTGGCTGGGCCCCGCGAGCCGGGTGAGCACGTAAGCTGCGGAACTGTGTTCAGCGAGATCCGGATCCGTGGACTCGGCGTGATCGAGGATGCCCGGCTGGACCTGACCGCCGGGCTGACCGTGCTCACCGGTGAGACGGGCGCGGGAAAGACGATGGTGCTGACCGGGCTCGGGCTGCTGATGGGCGGCCGCGCTGACCCGGGCGCGGTCCGGTCCGGGTGGGACAAGGCCACCGTCGAAGGCAGCGTCCGGGTCGACCCCGACGGTTCCCTCGCCGAGCGTGTCGCCGACGCCGGCGGCGAGCTGGACGACGGCGACCTGCTCCTGTCCCGGTCCGTCTCGTCGGAGGGACGGTCCAGGGCGTACGTGGGGGGCCGGTCGGCACCAGTGAGCCTGCTCGCGGAGCTCGCCGACGGCCTGGTGGCCGTCCACGGCCAGAGCGACCAGCACCGGCTGCTGCGCGGGGCACGGCAGCGGGCGGCGCTGGACCACTACGCCGGCGACGCCGTCGGCGATCCGCTGCGCCGCTACGCCGAGCGGTACGAGCGGCTGCGCGCCGTGGAGGCGGAGTTGCAGGAGATGACGACCCGTTCCCGCGAGCGGGCTCAGGAAGCCGACATGCTCCGGCACGGCCTCGCTGAGGTCGAGCGGTTCGATCCGCAACCCGGGGAGGACGCGGCGCTGGCGGCGGAGGATTCCCGGCTGGCCCACGCCGACGCGCTGCGCACGGCCGCCGAGACGGCGCACGCGGCGCTGGCCGCCGAAGAGGTCGGACCGGACTCGGTCGACGCGTTGAGCCTGCTGGCGTCCGCGCGGCAGGCGGTGGAAGGGCAGCAGGACCACGACCAGGAGCTGGCCGCGCTCGCCGGGCGTCTGGCGGAGGCGTCCTACCTGCTCTCGGACGTGGCGGCCGACCTGGCGTCGTACGCGTCCGGCGTGGACACCGACCCCGGGCGGCTCGCGGAGGTGCAGCAGCGCCGGGCCGACCTGGCGGGCCTGACCCGCAAGTACGGCGAGAACGTCGACGCCGTGCTGGAATGGGCCGAGCAGGCGTCCAAGCGGCTGCTGGAGCTCGAGGGCGACGACGACCGGATCACGGAGCTGACGGCGGAACGCGACCGGCTGCGGCACGAGCTCGCGGAGCTGGCCGGGACGATCTCGGCGGCACGCCGGGAGGCCGGCGAGCGCTTCGGCGCAGCCGTCGGGACCGAGCTCACCGCGCTGGCCATGCCGAACGCGCGGGTCGTCGTGACGGTGCGGCAGCGGCCGGACGCGGATGGGCTGCCGATCGGGGACGCGGAGCCGGTGGCGTTCGGGCCGACGGGCGTGGACGACGTGGAGATCCTGTTCGCGGCCCACACCGGCGTGGAGCCGCGTCCGCTGGACAAGGGCGCCTCGGGCGGCGAGCTGTCCCGGCTGATGCTGGCCATCGAGGTCGTGTTCGCTGGCGCCGACCCGGTGCCGACGTTGGTCTTCGACGAGGTCGACGCCGGCGTCGGCGGGGCGGCCGCGGTCGAGGTCGGCCGCCGGCTGGCCAGGCTCGCCCGGACTGCTCAGGTGCTGGTCGTCACGCACCTGCCCCAGGTCGCGGCGTTCGCCGACCGGCACCTGCGGGTGGTGAAGAGCGACGACGGCAGCGTCACGACCAGCGGGGTGGTGGCCCTCGACGCCGACGGGCGCATCGGCGAGCTGTCGCGGATGCTGGCCGGGCTCGAGGGCTCGGCCACCGCCAAAGCGCACGCGGTGGAGCTGCTCGCCGCCGCGGCTGACGCCAAGACCGGCTGACGGCGGCCGATCGCGGCGGGGTGGCTCGTGAGACGCGGTCGCGGCGAGCATGGCAGGATTCAGGTCGGTGAGGTTCTCCATTCCAATCGGGCATCGGCGCAGGTCTGCGGACCTGCCGGGGCTGCGTGGCGTGGTCCGGCTGGATCGCCGCACCAAGAACCTGACCAAGCGCCTCGGGCCTGGCGAGATCGCCGTCATCGACCACCTCGACCTGGACAGGGTCAGCGCCGAGGCGCTCGTCGCGCGGGAGGCGGCCGCGGTTGTCAACGTCCGGCCGTCCATCAGCGGCCGGTACCCGAACCTCGGGCCGCAGATCCTGCTGGATGCCGGCATCCCGCTGGTCGACGCGGTGGGCGACGGCCTGTTCGACGCGGTCCGGGAGGGCGAGACGCTCCGGATCGACGACGGCGTCGTCTACCGGGACACCGACGCCGGAACGACGGAGATCGCCAGCGGCACGCTGCAGACCGCGCGCAGCGTCGGCGAGCAGCTCGCCGCCGCCAGGGCGGGCATGTCCTCGCAGATCGAGGCGTTCGCCGCGAACACCATGGAGTACCTGCGCAAGGAGCGGGACCTGCTGCTCGACGGCGTCGGCGTGCCGGACGTCGGCACCGTCCTCGACGGGCGGCACGTGCTGGTGGTCGTCCGCGGCTACGACTACCGCGAGGACCTGGCCATGCTGCGGCCCTACATCCGGGAGTACCGTCCCGTCCTGATCGGCGTCGACGGGGGAGCGGACGCGCTGCTGGACGAGGGCCTGAAGCCGGACATGATCGTCGGCGACATGGACTCGGTGTCCGATGACGCCCTGCGGTCGGGCGCGGAGCTCGTCGTCCACGCCTACCCCGACCGGACCGCCCCCGGCCTGGAGCGGCTCGACAAGCTGGGGCTGCCCGGCGTGGTGTTCCCGGCGACGGGCACCAGCGAGGACATCGCGATGTTGCTGGCCGACGACAAGGGCGCATCGCTGATCGTGGCGGTGGGCACCCATGACACGCTGGTCGAGTTCCTCGACAAGGGGCGCGCCGGGATGGCCAGCACGTTCCTGACCCGGCTGCGGATCGGGCGCAAGCTCGTCGACGCCAAGGGCGTGAGCCGGCTGTACCGGCGCCGCATCCCGGCCTGGACGCTCGGGCTGCTCCTCGTGGCCGGGGTCCTCGCCGTGCTGGCCGCGCTGACGTCGACGCCGACCGGCGAGGCCTACCTCGAAGTCGTGCGGTCGTGGTGGGACCGCTTCGTGTTCTGGCTGCAGGGACTGTTTCTGACGTGATCGACTTCCGCTACCACCTCGTCTCCATCATCGCGGTGTTCTTCGCGCTGGCGGTGGGCATCGTCCTCGGTGCCGGCCCCCTCGGTGAGCGGGTGGACGAGAACCTGCCCGAACAGCTCGCCGAGATGCGCGAGGCCAACCAGCAGTACCAGGACGAGATCCGGATGCTGGAGGCGCAGCAGGAGTTCCGCGACGGGTTCATCGCCGGCGTCACACCGGAACTGGTGTCCAACCGCCTGGACAACCGCCAGGTGGCGCTGCTCGCGCTCCCTGGTGCGGACAGCGAGGTCGTCGAGGCGATGGCGGAGTTGCTCGAGCAGGCCGGTGCCACGGTGACGGCCAGGATCGACGTGGACTCGAGCTGGACCGACCCGGAGTCGGAGGCCGCGCTGGACACGATCGCGGCGGACCTGGCGTCCTCGGGCACGACGCTGCCGCGCGGCGGCAACGGCTACGACCGCGG
>JBMCTR010000018.1:0-12067 GCA_048622955.1 Actinomycetota bacterium | reverse complement strand
GAACAGAACTTGCTTGATCGGCGAGAAGGGGGTGGCGCATGACACCCCTGCGGATCGGGACCCGCGGCAGCACGCTGGCCATGGTGCAGGCGCGGTCGGTCGCGAGCGCCCTCCAGCAGCACACCGGTCGCGACGTCGAGTTGGTCGAGATCACCACGCGCGGCGACCTGTCCGGGGAGCCGCTGGCCCGCATCGGCGGTGCCGGCGTGTTCGTGAGCGCCCTCCGGGACGCACTGCTCGACGGGAAGGTCGACGTCGCCGTGCACTCGCTGAAGGACCTGCCCACCGAGCCGGCGGAGGGGCTGACGGTGGCCGCCGTGCCCCCCAGGGAGGACCCGCGCGACGCACTCTGCGCCCGGGACGGGCTCAGCCTGGACGAGCTGCCCACCGGGTCGGTGGTCGGCACCGGCGCGCCGCGGCGGGTCGCCCAGCTCAACGCGCTCGGCCTGGGGCTTCGCACCGTGGACGTGCGGGGCAACGTGGACACCCGCCTCGGAAAGGTGGCCGCCGGCTCGCTGGACGCCGTGGTCCTCGCCCGCGCAGGGCTGGCCAGGCTGGGCCGGCTGGACGCCGTCACCGAGACGCTGGACCCGCTCCGGGTGCTTCCCGCACCCGGCCAGGGAGCGCTCGCGGTCGAGTGCCGGGCCGAGGACGCCCAGCTTGTGACCGCTGCCGGGGCGCTGGACGATCCGGCCACCCGGTCGTCCGTCACCGCGGAGCGCTCACTGCTCGCCGCGCTCGAGGCCGGCTGTACCGCTCCTGTCGGAGGGTACGCCGAAGCGGCGGAGGGCGACGAGGGCCTCGAGCTGTACATCCGTGCCGTCGTCGTCTCGCTCGACGGCACGGTGAGCATTCGCAAGTCCGCCACCGGCCCACTGGACGGCGCCGAACGGCTCGGCCGCGATCTCGCAGCCGACCTGCTGGCCGCCGGGGCCGGGGCTGTTGTCGACGCCCATCACGGGGCGCCGAAGGAGGAGAACGCCACGTGACCACTCCGAGCCGAACTGCCACGGGCAGCGTCGTGTTCGTCGGCGCCGGCCCTGGCGACCCGGGCCTGCTGACCATGCGCGCCGTCGAGGCGCTCCGCGACGCGGATGTCGTGATCCTGGAATGCGAGGAGCAACGCGTGCTGCTGTGCCACGCGCCGGACGACGTCGAGGTGCTCGACGGGGGCCACGACGACGACGGCTATCCGCTGACCGCGGCCATGAGCGGGCGGAAGACGGTCGGGGCCGCCAAGGGCGGACGCCGGGTGGTGCGGCTGCTCGCCGGCGACCCGTTCACCCACGCGACCGGTGCTGACGAGGCGCTGACCTGCGCGAAGGCCGGCGTCCCGTTCGAGGTGGTGCCCGGCGTCGCCGACGTGACGGCCATTCCCGGCCACGCCGGCATCCCGCTGCTGACGGGCCGCAAGCGCAGCGTGGCGATCATCGACGTCAGCGGGAAGGTGGACTGGCGGCGGCAGTCCACGGACACCCTCGTGCTGACCCGGGTGGACGGCCAACTCGGCGACGTGGCGTCCGGGCTGGTCGAGTCGGGCCGGCCGGGTGACACGCCGACCGCGGCGATCGCGTCGGGCAGCACGGTCGAGCAGCGGACGGTCGTGTCGACGCTGGACAAGGTCGCCGGGGACGTCGCCGCCGCCAAGATCGATCCGTCCGTGCTGGTCGTGGGCGAGGTCGTGAGCAGCCGGGAGGAGCTGTCCTGGTTTGAGACCAAGCCGCTGTTCGGCTGGCGGGTCCTGGTGCCGCGCACCAAGGAGCAGGCCGGGTCGCTGTCCGCCGCGCTGCGCCGGGCCGGGAGCCTCCCGGAGGAGGTGCCGACCATCTCGGTCGAGCCGCCTCGCAACCCGCAGCAGATCGACAAGGCGGTGCGGGGCATGGTCGAGGGCCGGTACGAGTGGATCGCGTTCACGTCGTACAACGCGCTGCGCGCGGTGAAGGAGAAGCTGGTCGACTACGGCCTGGACGCCCGCGCGCTTTCCGGCCTGAAGGTGGCCGCGGTCGGCGGCAAGACGGCCGACGCCCTGCGGGACTGGGGCATCGAGCCGGACCTCGTGCCCTCCGGCGAGCAGTCCGCGCGCGGTCTGCTCGCCGACTGGCCGCCGTACGACGAGGTGCTGGACCCGATCAACCGGGTGTTCCTGCCGCGCGCCGACATCGCGACGGAGACGCTCGCCGCCGGCCTGGTGGACCTCGGCTGGGAGGTCGACGACGTGACCGCGTACCGCACGGTCCGGGCCGCGCCGCCGCCGGCCGAGACGCGGGAGGCGATCAAGTCCGGCAGGTTCGACGCGGTGGTGTTCACGTCGTCCTCGACGGTGCGCAACCTGGTCGGCATCGCCGGCAAGCCGCACGCGACGACCGTGATCGCCTGCATCGGGCCGGCGACCGCCAAGACGGCCGAGGAGCACGGCCTGCGGGTGGACGTCCTCGCGCCCGAGCCGTCCGTGGAGGTGCTGGCGGAGGCGCTGGCCGACTTCGGCGCCTCCCGGCGACTGTCGATGATCGAGGCCGGCGACCCGGTGACACGGCCGTCGGAGCGTCGCCGGCGCCGCGCGTCCGCCCGCCGCAAGGCGACGTAGCCCGGCCCGGCTCGCTCGTCCGGGAGACGGAAGGCAAGATGGGGCAGTGAGCTTCCCAACGGAACGTCCGCGGCGGCTGCGGACCACCCCGGCGATGCGCCGGCTGGTGGGCGAGACCACGCTGGCGCCGCGGCATCTGGTGCTTCCGATGTTCGTCCACGAGGCTGCGTCCGAGCCGCGGCCGATCCCGTCCATGCCGGGGGTTGTCCAGCACACCCGAGAGACCGTCCGCAAGGCGGCGCTCGAGGCCGTCGAGGCGGGGGTCGGCGGGTTGATGCTGTTCGCCGTGCCGGCGGAGCGCGACGCGACCGGGTCGGCGGCGTACGACCCGGACGGGGTCCTGAACGCGGTCATCCGCGACGTCGTCGCCGAGGTGGGCGAGGCGACCGTCGTGATGGCCGACCTGTGCCTGGACGAGTTCACCTCGCACGGCCACTGCGGGCTGCTGGCCGGCGACGGCACGGTCGACAACGACGCCACCCTGCGCGCGTACGAGCGCATGGCGCTGGCCCAGGCCGGCGCCGGTGCCCACCTCGTGGGGCTGTCCGGGATGATGGACGGCCAGGTGGGTGCCGTGCGGGCGGCGCTCGACGGTGCCGGGCACACGGCGGTGGGCATCCTGGCCTATGCGGCCAAGTACGCGTCGGCGTTCTACGGCCCGTTCCGGGACGCGGTGGAGTCGGCGCTGCAGGGCGACCGGCGGACCTACCAGCAGGACCCGGCGAACGGCCGCGAGGCGCTGCGCGAGGTGCGGCTCGACCTGACGGAGGGCGCCGACATCGTGATGGTCAAGCCCGCGATGGGGTACCTGGACGTGCTGACCCGGGTGCGGGACGCCGTGGACGTGCCGGTCGCGGCGTACCAGGTCTCGGGCGAGTACGCGATGGTGGAGGCGGCTGCGGCGAACGGGTGGCTGGAGCGCGACCGGGTGGTCGATGAGACGTTGACCGCGATCCGGCGGGCGGGAGCCGACATCGTGCTCACGTACTGGGCGGTCGATGCCGCCCGGCGGCTGCGCTGACCCGTGGTTTGCGTGCGGTACGGCCCGGAGCAGGCATGTGTGTCCCTCACCAGGGCAACTAGCCTGGTGAACCTCACAATGGGGTCGTTAACGTGATCATTTCGAGCGAGTTGGGAGAATGCGGAGCGTGAGCTACCCGTACGAGGCTCCGGCCAGTGCCGCCCTGTTCGAGCGCGCCCGTGCGGTCACGCCGGGTGGGGTGAACTCGCCGGTCCGGGCGTTCCAGGCGGTCGGCGGCACGCCGCGGTTCATCGTCCGCGCCGACGGGCCGTACCTGTACGACGCGGACGGCCGGGAGTACGTGGACCTGGTCGGCTCGTGGGGGCCGATGATCCTCGGGCACGCGCACCCGGCGGTGGTCGACGCCGTCCAGGCCCAGGTCGCGCGCGGGACATCGTACGGCACGCCGACGCGCCCCGAGCTGGAACTGACCGAGGAGATCACGGCGCGCACGTCCGTCGAACAGGTCCGGCTCACCTCCAGCGGCACCGAGGCGACGATGAGCGCGATCCGGCTCGCCCGCGCGGCGACCGGACGGTCGGCCGTGGTGAAGTTCGCCGGCCACTACCACGGCCACGTGGACGCGCTGCTGGCCGCCGCGGGCAGCGGCGCGGCGACGTTCGCGCTGCCCGACAGCCCCGGCGCCGTGGGGGCGAACGAGACGATCGTGCTGCCGTACAACGACCGCTCGGCCGTGACCGCCGCGTTCGAGGAGCACGGCGACCGGATCGCCGCGGTCATCGCGGAGGCGGCCGCGGGCAACATGGGCGCCGTGCCGCCGAATCCCGGCTTCAACGAGCACCTGCGCGACACCGCGCACGCCCACGGGGCGCTGCTGATCCTGGACGAGGTGATGACGGGGTTCCGGGTGCACCGCTCCGGCTGGTTCGGCCTCGACGGGGTGGCGGCCGACCTGACCACGTTCGGGAAGGTCATGGGCGGCGGCTTCCCGGCCGCGGCCTTCGGAGGCCGGGCCGACCTGATGCAGCGCCTCACGCCGGCAGGGCCCGTCTACCAGGCCGGCACGCTGGCCGGGAACCCGGTGGCGACCAGCGCCGGGCTGGCGACGCTGCAGCACGCCACGGACACCGTCTACGCGAGCCTGGACCGCACCGCGAGCACCGTCGAGGAGCTCGTCGGCAAGGCGCTGACCGCGGAAGGCGTGCCGCACGTCGTGCAGCGGGCGGGAAACCTGCTCAGCGTGTTCTTCGTCGACCCGGACGAGGGCCCCGTCGCCGACTTCGCGAGTGCGAAGCGGACGGACGTGGCGCGCTACCGGGCGTTCTTCCACGCGATGCTCGCTGAGGGCGTCCACCTGCCGCCGTCCAACTTCGAGGTGTGGTTCGTCTCGGCGGCGCACGACGCGGCGGCCGTGGACCGGATCGCGGACGCCCTCCCGCGGGCCGCCCGCGAGGCGGCCCGGGCGACGGAGGGGTCGTGACCACGACGAGGGTGCACCTGCTGCGCCACGCCGAGGTGGACAACCCGCGCGGCGTGCTCTACGGGAGGCTGCCGGGCTACCGCCTGTCCGACCTCGGTCACGCGATGGCCCGCCGGGTCGCCGAGACGCTCGCCGGCCGGGACATCACGTACCTCGTCACGTCGCCGCTCGAGCGGGCGCAGGAGACGGCGCGGCCGATCGCCGAAAAGCTCGGCCTCGACGTCGTGACCGACGACCGCGTGATCGAGGCGAACAACGTCTTCGAAGGGCTCACCATCGGTGTCGGGGAGGGGTCGCTGCGGTCCCCGCGCCACTGGTGGCACCTGCGCAACCCCTACCGGCCGTCCTGGGGCGAGCCCTACGCCGAGGTGGCGGCTCGGATGCGCGCCGCGCTTGGCGCCGCCGCGGCGGCGGCCCGGGGCCACGAGGCGCTGATCGTCTCGCACCAGTTGCCGATCTGGGTGCTGCGGCTGTCGCTCGAGGGGCGCCGCCTGTGGCACCACCCGGGGCGCCGCGAGTGCGCCCTCGCCAGCCTCACGACGGTCACCTGCGAGGACGGCGAGATCGTGGCCATCGGCTACCACGAGCCCGCGGCGGACTTGGTGGCAGGCGCGACGGACTACGGCGGCGGCGCGTGATGCGACCGGTGCGCACGATCGCCGCGGCCGTGGGAGCGGCCGCCGTGGTCGCGTTCACGGGGTGTTCGGACGACCCGGTCCAGCGTGCGGACGACGCGGCGCAGACCGGCTACATCGAGGGCAGCGGCGCCGTGACGCTCATCGAGCCGGGGGAGCGCGAGCCGGCGCCCGAGTTCGGCGGCCCGCTGCTCGGCGGCGAGGGCGAGTTCCACCTCGCCGACGCCGCCGGCGAGATCGTGGTGCTCAACGTCTGGGGCTCGTGGTGCCCGCCGTGCCGGAAGGAGGCGCCCGCGCTCCAAGCCGTCCACGAGGACCTCGCGGACGAGGGTGTCCGGTTCGTGGGCGTGAACACCCGCGACAACGAGGTCGCGGCCCTCGCCTTCGAGGAGGAGTTCGGCATCACCTATCCCAGCGTCGCCGACCCCGACGGCCGCCGGATGCTCGCCTTCCGCGACACGCTGCCGCCGAACGCGATCCCGACCACGCTGGTGATCGACCGGGACGGCGAGATGGCCGCGCGGGTGCTGGGCGAGATCACCGAGAGCTCGTTGCGAGGCCTGCTCACCGACCTGCTCGCGGAGGACCGCGCGTAATGGGCGAGGCCTTCGCGGACGCGGTGCTGTCGGGGGCGCTGGTGGTCGCGATACCGGTGGCCCTGCTCGCCGGCGTGGTGTCGTTCCTCTCCCCGTGCGTCGTGCCGCTGGTGCCCGGCTACCTCTCGTACGTGACCGGGATCTCGGGCGTGGAGCTGGACTCCGGGCGCCGCGGCCGGGTGGTGCTCGGGACGGTGCTGTTCGTGCTCGGGTTCACCGCCGTGTTCGTCTCGTACGGCGTGCTGTTCGGCGGCGCCGGGGCGGCGCTGCTGGACCACGCCGAAGTGATCACCCGGGTGCTCGGTGTGCTGATCATCGGGCTGGGGCTGTTGTTCGGCGGCTGGCTGCCCGGGCTGTCCCGGGACTGGCGGCTGCGCGCGACGCCCACCGCCGGGCTCGCCGGCGCTCCCGCGCTCGGCGCCCTGTTCGGCATCGGCTGGACCCCGTGCTTCGGTCCCACGCTGGTCGCCGTGCTCTCGCTTGCCTTCGACGAGGCGAGCGCGGGCCGCGGCGCGCTGCTGTCCGCGGTGTACGCGCTCGGCCTCGGGCTGCCGTTCATCGCGGCGGCCGTCGCGTTCCGGCGCGCTCTCGGCGCGTTCGAGTGGGTGCGAAGGCACCGGCTGTGGGTGATGCGGGCGGGCGGCGCGATGCTGATCGTCCTCGGCGTCCTGCTCGCCAGCGGCGCGTGGCAGGAGATCGTGGCGTCCATGCAGGGCTGGATCGGCGGCTACGAGGTGGCCGTGTGAGCGCCCCGGCCCGGTCCCGTCCGCCGTCCCGTCCCGCCCCGCCGTCGCGGCCGCCCCGGCTGTCGGCGGGCGAGTCGGCCCGCTGGGCGTGGCGGCAGCTCACCTCGATGCGTGTTGCGCTCATCCTGCTTTTCCTGCTGGCGGTCGCGGCCATCCCCGGGTCGCTGGTCCCGCAGCGGGATGTCGACCCGCTGGCGGTGCGCGATTTCACCGAGCGGAACCCCGGCCTCGCCGAGTGGTACGAGCGCCTCAGCCTGTTCGACGTCTACTCCGCCCCGTGGTTCGCCGCGATCTACCTGGCGCTCATGGTCTCGCTGGTCGGGTGCATCGTGCCCCGCAGCAGGGACCACTGGCGGTCGATGCGGGCCCGGCCGCCCCGGACGCCGAGCCGCCTCGAGCGGATGCCGTCCTACCGCCGGTTCGAGGTGGAGCAACTGCCGGACGAAGTGCTGGACGAGGCACGGTCCGAGTTGCGGCGCCGCCGCTTCCGGACCGACGTCACCGGCGAGTCGGTCTCCTCGGAGGCCGGCCACCTTCGGGAGACGGGCAACCTGGTCTTCCACCTCGCGCTGGTCGTGGTGCTGCTCGCGGTCGCGCTCGGCGCGCTGTTCGGCTACCGCGGCACCCGGATCGTCCAGGAGCAGTCCGGGTTCGCGAACATGCTGGTCCAGTACGACGACTTCTCCAGCGGCGCGCTGTTCGACCCGGGTAGCCTGCCGCCGTTCGCGCTCGAGGTGGACGAGTTCGTCATGGACTTCCACGAGACCGGGCCGCAGCAGGGGGCGCCGGCGGACTTCGAGGCGCGGGTGCGGTTCACCCCCTCGCCCGGGGCGCCCGAGCAGGAGCGGACCATCCGGGTCAACGAGCCGCTGGAGGTGGACGGCTCGCTGATCCACATCCTCAACCCGGGGTACGCCCCGGCCATCACGGTCCGCGACACGGACGGCGAGATCGTCGCCGAGGGCCCGGTCACGCTGCTGCCGCAGGACAACAACTTCACGTCGACGGGTGCGCGGAAGGTGCCGCTCGACGGCGCCGACGACCTCGGGATCGAGATGGTCTTCTACCCGACCGCCGTCGGCAGCGAGCAGGGCATGGCCTCGGCGTTCCCCGGTCCGAGCAACCCGGTGCTGCTGCTCACCGCGTTCCGCGGTGACCTGGGGCTCAACGACGGCCGGCCGCAGTCGGTCTACCGGCTCGACACCTCGCGGATGGAGCAGGTCAGCACCGCGGACGGGGAGCCGTTCTTGTCCGCCCTGGCGCCCGGCGAGACCGCGGAGTTGCCGGGCGGCGCGGGCAGCGTCACCTTCGACGGGTACGTGACCTGGGTGAACCTGCAGATCAGCCGGAACGCGGGCAAGGAGTTGGCGCTCGGCGGCGCGCTGCTCGCCGTGGCCGGTCTGATGCTGTCGCTGTACGTGCGTCGGCGCAGGCTGTGGGTCCGTGCGACGCGCGGTGCGGACGGGCGTACCGTAGTTGAGGTCGCCGGCTTGGCGAGGTCGGACAGCGGGAACCTCGACGCCGAGGTCTCCCGCCTCGCCGCCCATCTGTCCCCCCGCCAATCCGCCGATCATGCAACTCACGTTCGACACGCCGTGAACAGGGAGGCCTGATGGACGCGGTTCAGCTCGGCGAGTGGAGCAGGAACCTCGTGACGGGCGCGGTCGTGGCCTACATCGTCGCCTGGTTGGCGTACTGCGCCGAGCTAGCGGTCCGCTCTCGCGCTCGCACCGCGGACCGGGAATCGGTCACGGTGGCGGCCGGGCAATCCGGGTCGTCGCCATCCGTCGAGCATCTCGAGTCGGCAGCACGGGCCGGCGAGTCATCGCAGGCCGGCGAGCGGTCCGGCCAGCCGGACCGGACAGACCGGTCGGAGCGGATGAACCGGATCGGGCTGTCCGTGTCGACGCTGGCGACGCTGCTGCTCGCCGCCGGAGTGCTGACCCGCACGCTCGCGGTCGAGCGGGCTCCCTGGGGAAACATGCACGAGTTCTCGATCACGGGAGCGCTGATCGCCGCCGCGGTCTTCCTGGCGGTGGCCCGGACACGGGTGGGCCGCGCCCTGGCGATCTGGCTGGTGCTGCTGCTGATCGTCACGCTCGGCATGGCGCTGACCGTGCTGTACGTGCCGCCCGGTCCGCTGGTGCCCGCCCTGCAGTCGTACTGGCTGGTGCTGCATGTCGGGATGGCCGTCACCGCATTCGGGCTGTTCACCGTGGCCGCCGTCGTCAGCGGCCTGCAGATCGCGGCGGAGCGGTTCGAACGGCGTCGCCGGCCGTCCTCCCTCCCGTCGTCCGGGACACTCGACCGGCTGGCGTACCGCCTGGTCGCCGTGGCGTTCCCCATCTGGACCGTGGGGCCGTTGATCCTCGGCGCGGTCTGGGCCGAGGCGTCGTGGGGCCGCTACTGGGGTTGGGATCCCAAGGAGGTCTGGGCCCTCGTGACCTGGCTCGCCTACGCTGCGTACCTGCATGCGCGCGCCACCGCCGGGTGGAAGGGCACGAGGGCGTCGGTGATCTCGCTGATCGGTTACGCGACGGTCGTGTTCAGCTACTTCGCCGTCAACCTGATCTTCAACGGCTGGCACTCCTACGCCGGGGTGTAGCTCAGGACGAGTCCTCGTCGTCGCCGTCGCGGTTGCCCGTCTCCTCCTCCCGCCGTCGGCGGTCGGCCTCCCATTGAGAGAGCAGTCGCTCGTGCTCTTCGTCGATGTTCCGCAGCTGCCGGAGGAAGTCCGGGTTGTCGTCCGGGGCGACCGGCGGTGTGGTGGGACGCCGAGCGGGCTGTCCGGGCTCGGGTGTACGTCGGCGGGCAACCAGCCATGCGACCGGCCCGATGACGGGGATCAGCAGTATCAGCACAATCCATATCCCCCGGCGAGGTCCACGTACCTCGGCAGGGTCCGTTTGCAGGCAGTCGATCAGTGCGTACACGGCCAGCCCGAGCGCGACGATGAACGGCAGTACACGCGTCACCGCGCAACCCTCCTTGCGGTCTGGTGCACTCTCCAGCATAGGCGAGTGTCCGTTACACGGGCACGGCGCCTCTGCCCTCACTTTTTACAACGCTGGGCATCGCCGATTTGTTCGCCGAGCACCGGTCGGTGCCGGGTGCTGCGGGCACCGCGTCGGTCGGTGCGGCCTACGCTGGCGGTGTGGACCAGGTGGGCATCGATGACGTGCGTGCGGCGGGGGAGAGGGTCGCCGGCCGGGTCGTGCGCACGCCGCTGCTCCCTTACCAGGGTGGCGGGCACGCGTGGCTCAAGCCGGAGAACCTCCAGCCGACGGGAGCGTTCAAGCTCCGGGGTGCGCTGAACGCCATGGGAGTCCTCGCGGCGGCGAACAGGGCCGGTCGAGGCGTGGTGGCGTACTCGAGCGGGAACCACGGGCGCGCCGTGGCCTGGGCGGCGAGGGCGTACGGTGTCCCGGCAGTGGTCGTCATGCAGGACGACTCGCCCGCCGTCAAGGTCGATGCCGTCGCGGCCCTCGGCGCGGAGGTGGTGCTCGCCCCGGCGCCGGAGCGGGAGAGCCGGGCGGAAGCGCTGCGGGCGGAGCGGGGCCTCGCCCTGGTGCCGCCGTTCGACCACCCGGACGTGATCGCCGGGCAGGGAACGGTGGGGCTCGAGATCGTCGAGGAGTTGCCGGACGTCGGCACCGTCCTGGTCCCCGTCAGCGGTGGCGGACTCATCGCGGGGATCGCGGTCGCGGTGAAGACGCTGCGGCCGGAGGCGCGCGTCGTCGCGGTCGAGCCGGAGCTGGCCGGTGACCTTGCCGAAGGGCTCGCCGCGGGCCGCCGGGTCCGGTGGGACCACGGGCGGACGGGCCGGACCGTCGCGGACGGCCTGCGGGCTCCCGCCGTGGGAGAGCTCCCCTGGCAGCACATCGAGCGCCTCGTCGATGACGCGGTGACGGTCGGCGAGGACGCGATCCTCGCGGCCATGGCGGATTTGGCCAGGTCGGCGCGGATCGTCGCCGAGCCGAGCGGGGCGGTGGCAACGGCCGCGCTGCGCACGGCGCCGCAGATCGCGGTCGGGCGGACGGTCGCCGTGGTCTCGGGCGGCAACGTCGACCCGGTGCTGCTCGCGGACGTGCTCCGGTCTCACTGATCGACGAACTCGGGCGGGCGCGGACGGGTTCGGGCCGCCGTGGGAATGGCCGAGCGGGCCGCCGGCACCGCGCGCCGATCCGGCGGTCAGGCCGCTCGAGCGGCACGGTAAGCGGACGGCGCGACTCCCCGGAGGCGCTTGAAGGCGACGCTCAGCGCGAAGGCGTTGGAGTACCCGACGCGTCGGGCGACCGTTTCCACCGTCGCATCGGTCTGCCGTAGCAGGTCGGCTGCCAGCGTGATCCGCCAGCCGGCCAGGTAGGCCATCGGCGGCTCGCCGACCAGCTGGGTGAAGCGGCGTGCCATGGTCGCCCGCGAGCAGCCTGTGTGGGCGGCGAGGGCTGCGACCGTCTGCCGACCTCGCCGACGGTCCGCGCCTCACGCAGTGGCTCGGTGCGCTGGAGACGCGGCTGCGCAGCACGGGTACCACGCTGTCGGCCGTGCGCTCCGGCCACTTCCAGGAGAAGGTTCGCGACCTGCTAGGCGCGGCACGGGCGGCCGGGGTCTACCCGGTGTTCGGCGAGTCCGCCGATGTTCCGGTTCCCATGGTCGCGACGCGCGATGTCGGCGCGGTCGTCGCGGAGACCCTCCAGGCGTGCCCGACCGCCAGCCAGGTCATCGACGTCCAGGGCCCGGGCTACCCGGAACGCTACGTCGCGGACCGGCTCTCCGCGGTGCTCGGCCGGCCGCTCGAAGTGATCACGATCCCCAGGGAGGGTTGGGTCGACGCGCTCGTTGGCGCCGGGTTGCCGGCATTCGCCGCCAAGCTGCTGGCCGAGTTGTACGCCGCCGATTCGGACGGCCTGCTGCTGCCGAGCGGTGACCGGCAGGTTCGCGGGGACACCCCCATCGAGGAGACGCTGCGCCACCTGCTGGGGCTCGACCGGGCCACACCCGCCGCCTGACCCCGATTGATCACGTTAACCACCCGGTTGGGTCC
>JBMCTR010000017.1:0-12105 GCA_048622955.1 Actinomycetota bacterium | reverse complement strand
CCGTCGCGGCTGGCGCGCCGGACGGTGTCCCCGACGACGTGGTACGCCGTCCGGTAGTCGATCCGGCACTCCTGCATCACGTACTCGGCGAGGTCGGTCGCCTGCGAGAAGCCGCCGAGCAGCGCGGCGGCCATGCGCTCCGCGTTCACCCCGAGCGTGGCGACGACGCCGCGCATCAGCCGGGTCGCCCGGGCCGCCACGTCGAGCGCCCGCGGCGTCTCGCCGTACATGAAGATCAGCGCGTCGCTGCGCGCGGACGGCGTCTTGCCGACCGCGAGCAGGCCGGTCAGCCGCCCGATGAGCAGGCCGGCGCTGCCGCGGACCACGCCGAGGCTGTACGGGTTGCGCTTCTGCGGCATCAGCACGCTCGCCCGGGTGTACGGCCCCGCCAGCGCGACGAAGTCGAACTCCTGGCTGTCCCAGATCTCGAGGTCCTCCGCCAGCCGGCTGAGGTTCTCGACCAGCGTGGTCGCGGTGGACACGAGGTCGACGAAGCCGTCGGTCTGCCACATCGCGTCGCGGGTGTGCGCGATGACGCCGTCGAAGCCGAGCATCTCGGCGAGCCGCTCCCGGCTGATGTCCAGCCGGGACCCGTGCACGCAGCCTGCGCCGCCGGGGCTCTCGTTGATCAAGCCGAGCAGGCCGGCGAGCCGCTCGCCCGAGCGCAGCGCCGGGTAGGCGAAGTGCAGGATGTAGTGGCCGAAGGTCGACGGCTGCGCGTGCTGCAGGTACGTCTGGTCCGGAAGCAGCGTCTCGGCGTGGCGGGTGGCCTGGTCGCTCACGGCGTGGACGAACGCGGCGACGTCGGCCAGCAACTCCGCCACCTGGCGCCGTAGCAGCAGCCGCAGCGCGACGCGGACCGCCTCGCGGCGCGGCCGGCCGGCGTGCAGCCACCCGGCGTCGTCGCCGAGCCGCTCCACGAAGTGCTGCTCGCGGCAGTTGTAGATCTCGCCGATCTCCGGGTCGTACGGGAACTCCTCGGCCGGCTGCTCGTAGGCGTCGAGCAGCACGCTCAGCAGCCGGCGGGCCGGGTCCTCGGGAACGATCCCGGCCTCCCGCAGCGCGAGCACGTGAGCGAGGTCCGCCAGCCCCAGCGGACGGTGCAGCAGCGGCGCCTCGGCCACTTCGAACGCGAAGCCGGCATCCACCAGCTCCGGCGCGGGTGGCTGCCGGGACGGTCCGGCCTCACGGTTGGTCATGCCGTCCTCCCTGCTCTGCGCCGGACCGCAACGCCGCCTGCAGGGCGGCGAGCAGTCCTCCGGTGTGCCAGAACACGATGGGGCCGTCGATGCCCTCGATGCCCTCCATGCCCTCGCTGCCCCCGCCGGCCCCGCGGCCTCCGCCGGCCTCGCCGCCCCTGCTTCCGGCCGAGACCAGCCGGAAGGTCTCCGCCATGGCCTTCGCGGTGAACACCGGGTCCAGCAGCAACCCCTCCCGGTGCGCGGCGAGCAGCGCCGCCTCGTCGCCCGCCTCCGAGGGCACCCCGTAGCCGGGGTGGCGGGCGTCGCGCACCTCCACGTCGCCGGCCTCCGCCGCGGGCCACCCGTACACCTTCGCAGCATCGCGGGCGAGCCGCAGCACGCGTTCGCGGCACTCGTCGACCGGGCGGCTGACCGACGCGCCGACCACCCGCCACCGTGCGCCTGTCGCCACGCTTCCCGCCACCAGACCGGCCTGGGTGCCGCCGGAGCCGTTCGCCACGACGATCATCGACGGCCGCACCCCGAGCTCGTCCAGCTGGGCGGCGAACTCCTCGGCCGCCACCGCGTAGGCGGCCGCTCCGAGCGCGGTGGCGCCCCCGCGGGGGATCACGTACGGCCGCCTCCCCGACGCGCGCAGCCGGTCGGCGAGCACGCCGAGGCCGTCGTCGACGGACTCCCGGCGGGGGTCGCCGGTGAACCGGACCTCCGGGCCGAACCCGCGGGCGAAGCGCAGGCCGGGCGGCTCGTCGTCGGGCGCGTCGCCGTAGTAGAGCAGGACGCAGTCCAGGTCCGCGACGCGCGCCGCGGCCGCCGTGGCGTGGCAGTGGTTGGAACCGGGACCGCCGCCGGTCAGGACCACGTCCGCGCCCAGTTCCAGGGCGTCGGCGATGAGGAACTCGAGCTTGCGGGCCTTGTTGCCGGCGACCGCGAACCCCGTGAGGTCGTCGCGCTTCACGTACAGCGGGGGTGAGCCGAGCGCGGCCTCGAGCCGGCGGGCACGCTGCAGCGGTGTCGGCATCGCCACGAGCGGGAAGCGTTGCGGCGGCCGTGCGGTGGTCGCCGTGCCCAACTTACGCCCCCTCATCGCGGCGGGCGGCGTGCGCCGTGCCGGCCACCGCGTCCACCATGGCGGGAGCGCATCCGACGTCGGGCTCGGCGATCAGGTGAGCGTGCCCGGACGGGCGCGCCTCGGCTGCCGTGTCGGACAGGCCGGTCTCGTCGGTGAGGCCGGAAATGTCCGAAAAAATGTGCCGCCGCTGCTCGAGCACGTCGGAGAGATGCTCGCCGCGCTCCCGGCCCTCCCGGATGGCCTCCTGCAAGACCTCCTGGGCGCGGTGCTTGCCCAGCCGCGGCGCGAGCTCGGCGAGCAGCCGCTCGGACGCGGTGTCGCCGCCGGTCGCTGCCAGGTTGCGGGCCATCGCGCCGGCGTCCACCTCCAGACCCGCCAGCACCTCGCGGGCGAGCGCCGCGCTCGCCCCCGTGAGCAGGCAGACCTCCGGGAACGCCACCCACTCCGCTTTCCAGGAGCGGCCGTCCCTCTCGTGCTCGCCGAGCATGCCCTCGAGCAAAACGCCGGCGTTCGCGCGCACCAGCCGCGACAGGGTGACGAGATGCTCGGAGACCTCCGGGTTGCGCTTGTGGGGCATGGTGATGCTCCCGACGCTGCCGTCGCCGCTCGGCTCCCGCAGCTCGCCGATCTCGGCCCGCTGCAGCGTGTAGATCTCGTTGCCGATTCGCCCCAGCGTGGCCGCGACCATCGCGAGGACGTGGCCGAACTCCGCGACGCGGTCCCTGGCCGTCAACCACGAGATCGCCGGCGGGTGCAGGCCGAGCCGCGCGCAGAACCGCTCGCGGAGCTCGAGGCCGCGCTCGCCGAAGAACGCCAGCGTGCCCACGGCGTCGCCGAGCTGGCCCACCTCCCACCGGGGGCGGCCCTGCTCGAGCCGCTCGATGTGCCGGCGCACCTCATCGGCCCAGGTGGCGGCCTTGAAGCCGAACGTGATCGGTGCGCCGGGCTGCCCGTGGGTACGTCCCACCATCGGCGTGTCGCGGTGCCGCTCGGCGAGCTCGACCGCGGCGCCCTCGATCGCGAGCAGGTCGCGCCGGACGATCGCACCGACCCGCTTGGCGGTGAGCGCCGTCCAGCTGTCGGTCAGGTCCTGGACGGTCGCGCCGTAGTAGACCCACTCCCGGGCGTGCTCCGGCAGCATCTGCTGCAGGGCGCGGATCAGCCCGAGCGTGGAATGGCCGGTCCGGCGGGTCTCGTCCACCAGCACGTCCCGCCGCAGCCGGTCCGCCCGCGCGTGCTCCCGGATCGACTGCGCGGCCCCGGCCGGGACGATTCCGAGGTCGGCCTGCGCCGCGGCGAGCTCGGTCAGGATGTCCAGCCAGCTCTGCAGCCGGGCAGTGTCGTCGAACAGCTCCCGCAGCTCGCCGCTGGCCCACAGATGCGCGTACTCCGGCGCGTCGGCTATCCGGGTGCCCACGCCGGCTCCATCGCCTTCGCGAGCGCGGCCACGCCGCGCCTGATCTCCTCCAGGGACGCGCCCCAGGGGACGGTCACCCGCGTTCCCTCGACGTCGATCTCGTACTCGAACAGGCAGCACTTGGTCAGCGTCGGCTCGCCGCCGGTCAGGTCGCTCGCCATCGCTCGCGGGCAGGAGTCCACGTTCGGCGGCACGTCCCCGTAGACCCAGCGGTGGATCTGCCGCGAGCGTTCGCACCCCACGAGGACCCAGTCGCCGCGCGGCGGCAGCTCGTCCAGGTAGTCCAGCCGCGCGCCCGGCGGTGCCGTGGCGCCGGCCCGGCACGGCAGCAGGTAGTGGCCGGACGGGCGGGTGCGGGCGAGGTCGTGCAGGTCCACGAGCACCGGCTCCACCTCGATCGGCGGCAGGTCGTCGGCGACGCTGAGCACCCTCCGGACCTGCTCCACCAGCTTCGGCGGGCTCGGCGGGACGGTCTCGAGAACCCGCATCCGCAGCGGCGCCGGGTCGAGCAGGAACGACACGTGCTCGAAGCGCCCGTGCACGATCACACAGCGCGCCGGCGACGGCAGCCGGCGCGCTGCGGCGGCGAGGTCCGACGGGATCGCGGGGTCGAGATCGGGGGCGTCCACGACCGCGCACTCCTCCGGGCCGGCGAGCAGCCGGACCGCGGTGATCGGGGAGAACAGCGGGTCGGTCGAGGCTTTCTCGATCTCGACCAGCGCGGTCTCCGAGCCGCGCCGCACGACGATGAACGTGGTCCGCCGGTACGCGTCCCGTCCCAGCAGCAACTCGCTGAGCGCCGCCGCGGTCAGCGGGACGTCGACATCGGCGACGCTGACGTCCCGGTAGCGGTCCGGCGTGCGGTTCCTCGCGGTCATCGTCCGGCCCCGTCCCGGGAGCGGGCGCCGATGGTGTCGGCCCGCAGGCCGACGCGCAGCGCCTCGAGGCCCAGCAGGCCGCCGGGCGGGACGTTGGCCAGGTTGACGTCCGCTCCGAACCTGCGGATGAACCACGCCTGCTGCTCCTTGCGCGGCGCCTCGAAGATCAGCAGGTCGAGCCCGACCACGCGGACCAGCGCGTCCACGACGTCGTCGCGGACCGAGCCGTCCGCCCGGTACAGGCCGACAGTGCCGCTCTCCCGGGCCTCCGCGATCACCCAGCGCGCTCCGGCGTCCAGGTCCGCCGCCGCCTCCTTCGCCCAGTCCTCCGGACTGACGACGGCCGCCGGATCCTTGGAGCCGACCTCCGAGAGCACCGTGAACCGGCCGGCCGCGGCCTCGATGAGCCGCCGCTTGTCCGACGCGGGCATCTCGGTCGCTCCGTTGGACACCTCGACCAGCGGGAACCCCGCGTCGTGCGCCCAGTCGAGGAACCCGGAGGACCGGCCCTGCGTCCAGGCGACCTCGAGCAGCGTCCCGCCCACGCACGCGAGCACCTGGTGGGCGCTCAGCACCGAAAGCTTGCCGGGCAGCGTCGGGTCGAGGTAGGCGGTGCCGAACGCGAGCTTCCACACGTCCGCCCACGCCCCGGCGGTGCCGAGCATCTGGTGTACCGCCTCCGGCGGCAGGCCGTCGTCGAAGACGTGGGTGAGGCCGCGCTCCCGCGGCTTGCCGCTGCGCCGGGGCAGGTCCAGAAAGGTGGGAGTGACCATTACATTCCGTATAGTAGAAGACTGTTGACGTTAGTTCTATAGTTCGATTATGGCTGACACTCTCGACGCCGTCGTCACGGGCTACGCGTCGAACCAGGGCGTCCGGGCGAAGCGCTCGTTGCGCGTGCTCGAGAAGGTCCTCGGCCCGACCGACTGGCTGCACGGTCCGGGCGACGACGCCGCGGTGGTGCCGGTCGGGGCCGAGCGTGTCGTGGCGGCGGGGGAGGCCATCTATCCGCCGTTCGTCGCCGCCGATCCCCACGGCGCGGGCGTCGCGGCGGTCGTGACGAACGTGAGCGACGTCGCGGCCATGGGCGCTCGACCGCTGGCGATCGTGGACACCGTGGTCGGGACGCAGGCGATGGCCGAGGGCGTGCTGGCCGGGATGCGGCGGGCCGCGGACACGTACGGCATTCCGGTCGTCGGCGGCCACCTGACCGTGGCGGAGGGCAGCAGCGCCCTGTCCGCCTTCATCGTCGGGCAGGCCGGGACACGGGTGCTGTCGGTGAACGAGGTCCGGCCCGGCCAGGCGCTCCTGGTCGCGTACTGCACGGACGGCGAGGTCCGGGCCGACTTCCCGTTCCTGGCCTCGCTGGACGCCCGCGGCACCCGGTTGGCCGGAGACGTCGCGCTGCTGCCCGCGCTGGCCGAGGACGGGGTGTGCGCGGCGGCGAAGGACATCAGCATGGGAGGGTTGCTCGGCTCGCTCGCGATGCTGCTCGAGCCCACCGGCGCGGGCGCGAGCCTGGATCTCGCGCGGGTCCCGCGGCCGGACGGCGTGCCGCTGGAGCGGTGGGTCACCGTGTTCCCGACCTACGGGTTCGTGCTGTGCGTGCCGCCGCACCGGGTGGCCGACTGCCTGCGCGCGTTCGACGAGCGCGGGCTCGCCTGCGCCGAGGCCGGCGTCGTCGACACCACCGGGACGTTGCGGGTCGGGCTCGACGGCCAGGAAGAGGTGCTGGCCGACGTCGCGCGCGACGGCCTCACCCGGGCCGGCGCCAGGGCTCGAGATCAATGACCATCCGCTGGTGCGGGCGCCCGGCGTAGGGCTGTACGTCGCCGACCGGCCGCCACCCGAGGTGCTGGAAGAACACCACGTTCGGCGGCTGGATGTAGGCGAGCATCTGCTGCCCGCCGCGGTCGGCCGCCGTCTGCACGGCGAACCGCACGAGCGGTCCTCCGAGGTGCCGGCGGCGGTACCCGTCGAGCACGGCGAGCCGGTCGCCCTGCCACATTCCCGCCTCGATGCCGGGCTCGTCGAGCGGGTAGAGCCGGACCGCGCCGACGGGCCGCCGGTCGGCGAAGCCGAGCACGTGCAGGGTCCGGGGATCGTCGTCGTGCTCGTCGCGGTCCGAGCCGCGGAAGATCGACTGTTCGTGGACGAACACCGCCTCCCGGATCGCGAAGTGCGTCTCGCGCTCCTCGGGCGTGGCCACCAGCCGGCAGGACGTCCCGCGCTCGGGACCGCCCGGCTCAGCCGACGCTGGCGATGGGGAGCGAACGCCGGTCGACGCCATCGTCGGACAACTCCTCGAAGGCCGCGATCGCCGAGCACGCCTGGCAGCGCGCGCAGCCGGCGGCTACGTCCCAGGACGCGAGCCCACGCCCGGTCACGTACGGGCCGATCTGCCGGTACAGCGACTCGACATAGCCGGACGGCGGCGGCAGCCAGTCCTCGAGCAGGCTGCCGGGGACCGGGCGCAGCGGCACCACGAACGGGTACACCCCGGCGTCGACCGCGCGCTTGCAGCCGTCGATGGTGGCCTGCTCGTCCTCGCCCATGCCGAGGATCACGTAGGTGGACACCTGGCCGGGGCCGAAGATCTCGACGGCGCGCTCCCACGCGGCGAAGTAGCCCTCCACGCCGGTGCGCGCCTTCGGCGGCGCGACCCAGGCGAGGACCTCGGGGTCGAAGGACTCGATGTGCATGCCGACGGAGTCCACGCCCTGCTCCTTGAGCTCCTCCAGCACGCTGAGATCGTCCGGCGGTTCGAACTGGGCCTGGATCGACAGTCCGGCGGCTTCCTTGATCGCCTGAGCGCACTTTCCCAGGTAGCGGGCGCCCTTGTCCGGGCCGCGTGTGGTCCCCGTGGTGAGCGTCGCGTCGACGGCGCCGTCGAGCTGCTTCGCGGCCCGCGCGACCTCGGCGAGCTGCGCGGGGCGCTTGACCGGGATGGTGGCACCGGACTCCAGCGACAGCTCGATGCCGCAGAACCGGCACTGGTCGGACGTGCCCCAGTGCTGGCACGTCTGGATGACCGTCGTCGCCAGCGAGTCGATGTGCAGCAGCGCGATCTTCCAGTACGGGATGCCGTCCTCGGTCTCCAGATCGTAGAACCGGGGCCGCGGCGGCACCTCCGCGTTGGCCACCCACTCGCCGTCGCGGAGCAGCGCCCACTGGCCGTCGGTCTCGCGCAGCACGAACGGCGAGTCGGTCACGAAGTCGGAGGTGAACGGGAAGGTCACCCGCATCCCTTCGACCCAGATCATGCCGGCGTCCGCGGGCCCGGCGCCGCTGCGCCGGCCGCCGATGTCGCGCTCGACCCGCGCGCCACGGCCCTGCAACTCCGTGATCAGGCTTCCGAGCCCCGGCCTGGCGCTGGCTGGCATGACGATCAACCCTCCTGACCGTAGAGCTCCAGGAAGTTCTGGTAGAGGACGCGCTTGCGCAACTCCTCGCTCACCGGGGTCTCGGCGAGCTTCGCGTACTCGCTCTCGAAGGCGCTCCACGGCTCGTCGGAAGCGAAGAGCACCCGATCCTGCCCGACGCCGCGCCGCTCGATCTCGGTCAGCAGCCAGCGCGGCGCGAAGCCGATCGCCCAGCAGGTGTCGGTGTAGACCTTGTAGCCCTCTTCCACCCAGTCGAGGAACCGCGGGACCAGCCGGATGTGGCCGCTCACGCCGCCGCCGAAGTGGACCAGGTAGATCTTGACCCGCTTGCCGTACCGCTCGACCAGCGGGATGAAGTTGGTGATGTCGGAAGCACCGCCCGCGCTGGTGTGGAAGTGGAACGTCAGGTTGTGCCGCTCCGCGGTGTCGAGGCACGCCTCCGCGATCTCCCTGGTCTCCTCGTCCCACTCCTCGGGGTTGGGGGTTCCGCCGAGCAGGAACGTGGTCTTCAGCGCCACGATCCCGGACTCGCCGGCCGACTCGAGCGCCTGCATGGTCATCTCCCTGTTCCGCGGCAGGAACGAGACCCACAGGCCGCCGACGAGGCGGTCGGAGCTCTTCACGGAGTCGAGGACGAGCGGGTTGAGCGAGAACGGCTGCTCCTGGACGGGGATCCCGTAGTTGGGCAGCACGAGCGCGCGCTCGACGCCCCGCTGGTCCATGTGTTTCAGGTAGCTGGCGGTGTCCGGGAAGTTGTAGACCGTCGGGTTCACCGGCTCCTTCAGGTCGTAGAACTGCCAGGGGTCCATGGCCCCGATGTGGCTGTGCGAGTCAACGACGTGTTGCCCGAGACGTTCAACCACGGTTGCCTCCTCTTGTCATATCGCAACCGCCTACACTCGTTGCCTATAAGAAACGACTGCGGCCTGTCAAGCGAATCGGGTTGTTAGCTTTAGTAGCATAGTAAAAGCAACAGCGTGGTGAACGGGCCTGATAGGTCAGGCTTGCGCCGACAGGCATGGAGTTGAGCAGTGACGATGGCGAACGGCGGGACCGACGCAGCGGTCGGAGAGGTCATCGACGGCCTTGGCGTGAAGGTGCGCGAGGTGCGCCAGCAGAAGGGGCTGTCGCTGCAGCGCCTCGCGGAGCGGGCCGGCCTCTCGGCGGCGGCGATCTACCGGATCGAGCAGGGCAACATGGTCCCCACGATCACGACCCTGATGAAGCTGTCGGTCGCGCTGAACCGGCCGGTGTCGTTCTTCGTCAACGAGAACGTCGCCGACAAGCCCGTGGTCTTCACGCCTGCCTCCGAGCGGCTCCCGGTCGCCACCTCCAAGGAACGGACCGAGTTGCAGGGTATCTCCGGGCCGTACGGGCAGTTCCTGCTCGCCGGAGCGGTCGCCGTGGTCGGCCCGGGCGCCGACAGCGGGCCGGAGCCGATGGTCCACCCCGGCGAGGAGTTGGTCTACCTGCTCGAAGGCCGCCTGGAGTTCACCGTGACCGACGAGGTGTACTCCCTCACGCCGGGAGACTCGCTGCACTTCCGGACCGACCGCCCGCACCAGTGGCGGAACCCGGATCCGCACGGCGGCGCGCGCGCCCTGTGGATGGCCTTCCGCACCCGCTAGGGGTTGGGGCAGAGCACCGCGAGTGCACTATCTTAGGACCACGTAGCTTCAACTATAGTAAATGTCGAGCTGCGACGGTCGTCTGCTCGCAACCCATGAGGTGGTAGTCGCATCATGAGCGCGGAAGCGCAGCCCACCACGGTGTTGGCCTTCGGCGGCAACGCCATCAGCCCCGACGGCGGCACCGGCACGTACGAGGAGCAGCGGTTCCACGCCGGCGAGATGGCCGCGGTGGTCGCCGACCTCGTCGCCGCCGGGCACCGGACCATCGTCACCCACGGCAACGGGCCGCAGGCGGGACACCTGGCCATCCAGCAGGAGAACGCGGCCGACGTCGTGGCGGCGCAGCCGCTGCACTCCGTGGTGGCGATGACGCAGGGCCAGCTCGGCAGCATGGTGGCACTGTCGTTGCGGGAGCTGCTGCCACCGTCCACGCCGGTCGTCGTGGTGGTGAGCCACGTGCGGGTCGACCGCGACGACCCGGCGTTCGAGCACCCGACCAAGCCGATCGGCCCGCACTACGACGAGGCGACCGCACGGCGGCTCGCCGGCGAGCGCGGCTGGGTCGTCGCGGACGTGGGACGGGGCCGGTACCGCCGGGTGGTGGCGTCCCCGGCGCCCCAGGACGTGGTGGAGCTTCCCGCGATCGAGCGGCTGGTGGCCGCCGACGCGGTCGCGGTGGTCACCGGAGGCGGCGGGATCCCGGTGGTGGCGACCGAGCAGGGTGGGCTCGACCCGGTGGACGCCGTCATCGACAAGGACCGGGCGGCGCAGCGCCTCGGCTCGACCGTCCGGGCGGACAACCTGGTGCTGCTGACCGACGTGCCGGAGGTGGTGCTCGACTTCGGCACGTCGAACCAGCGACCCATCACGGAGATGACGGCCGCCGAAGCGACCAAGCACCTTGCGGAGGGCCAGTTCCCGGCCGGGAGCATGGGCCCCAAGGTGGAGGCCGCGGTGAGCTTCCTGGACAACGGGGGCCGGCTCGCCGTGATCACGTCGCCGGAGCACGCGGGCGCCGCTCTCGCCGGCGAGCACGGCACCCGGATCGTACGAGGGTCGGACGGGGGATGATCGAGGTGACCGACCACCGCCTGCTGGAGGTCCGCCGGGACGCGTACGTCGACTCGGTGGGCCTGCTCAACGTGTCCCAGGAGATGCAGGACGTCTCCGACGTGACGTGGGCGAACGCCCTGATGGGCACACCCGCCAACCTCGAGTTGCTGCAGGATGCCGGCTTCGGGTCCGGCGACGTGGAGGGGTTGCGGGCCAACGACCTGGTGCTCGCGGTCGTCGCCGAGTCGGAGGAGGCCGCACGGCGGGCGATGGACGTCGCGACCGAGTCGATGCGCGGCGGCGGCGGGCCGGAGGAGGCCGCACCCGCCGAAGCCGCGGTCCCGCGCAGCCTGGAGGAGGCGGCGGCCTCCCTGGGGGACGCCAACATCGCCGTGGTCTCGGTGCCCGGCGAGTACGCCGCGCTGGAGGCGCACAAGGCGCTGACGGCGGGCCTGCACGTGCTGCTGTTCAGCGACCACGTGCCGGTCGAGGACGAGGTCGCGCTGAAGCGGCGGGCGGCGGACCTCGGGCTGCTGGTGATGGGGCCCGGGGCGGGCACCGCGATGCTCGGGGGAGCCGGCCTCGGTTTCGCCAACGCCGTCCGGCGCGGGCCGGTCCGGGTCGTGGCCGCCGCCGGGACCGGCGCGCAGGAGGCGATGACCCTGCTGCACCGCTGGGGATCGGGCGTGTCGGATGTCGTCGGAGTGGGCGGGCGCGACCTGTCCCGCGACGTGGGGGCGGCCACCACGCGGCTCGCCGTGGCGGCGCAGGGCGGCGAGCAGGGCGACGGCGGGGAGGCCCTGCTGCTCGTCTCCAAGCCCCCGGACGGCGACGTCGCGGCGGCGGTGCTGGCGGAGCTCGAGGGCCACCGCGCGGTGTGCGCCTTCCTCGGCCTGGACCGCGAGCTTCCGGCTCCCGAGGGCGTCCGGGTGGTGTCGACGCTGGACCAGGCGGTGCTGGCCACCCTGGAAACGCTCGGCGCCGAGGTGCCCGACCCGGGCAAGGGACTGCGCTCCGTGGCCGCGGGCGCCGCGGAGCGCCTCGATCCGGACCGCCGCGCCGTCCGTGGTGTGTTCTCCGGCGGCACGCTGTGCTACGAGGCGATGGTCGTGCTCGCCCGCCGCCTCGGCACCGTCCACTCCAACACACCGCTGTACGAGGGCTGGGGGCTGCCCGCGCCGGACGGCGCCCACGTGTGCCTGGACATGGGGGAGGAGGAGTACACCGAGAACCGACCCCATCCGATGATCGACCCGTCCGCGCGAGCCGATGAGCTCGAGCGCGCGATCACGGATCCCGCCACCGCGGTCGTGCTGCTGGACGTGGTGCTCGGGTACGGGGCGCACCCGGACCCCGCCGGCGGGCTGGCGGAGATCATCGAGGGCCTCGGCCCCCGCGACGGCGGGCCCGCGGTCGTCGCCTACGTGCTCGGGACGGACGACGACCCGCAGGTGGCCGCGGACCAGCGCGCC
>JBMCTR010000016.1:0-12268 GCA_048622955.1 Actinomycetota bacterium | reverse complement strand
TTCGGCCCGGGGACGGAGGACGACCTGAAGTGGTGGACCGGCTGGCCCGTCACCCGCGTGCGCAAGGCACTCGGCAAGCTCGCAGCCGCCGAAGTCGGCCTCGACGGCGGCCGGACGGGCTACGTGCTCCCCGATGACGTCGGGCCCGCACCTAGCCAGCCGCCGTGGGCCGCGCTGCTGCCGGGGCTGGACCCTGCCGTCATGGGATGGGCCATGCCGGGTCGCGAGTGGTTCCTTGGCGAGAACGTCCGCGGTGCGCTGTACGACCGCAGCGGCAACGTCGGCCCGACGGTGTGGTGGGACGGCCGCGTTGTCGGCGGGTGGGCGCAGCGGGCGGACGGCGAGGTGGTGTACCGGCTGCTCGAGGATGTTGGAGCCGACGGGCGGGCGGCCGTCCACACTGCCGCGGGCAAGCTCCAGGCCTGGCTCGGCGACGTCCGCGTGACGCCGAAGTTCCGCACGCCGCTGGAGAAGGAGCTGGTGACCCGGTAGAACCGACCGCCCTCGTCAGGTGAGGTTCATCAGCCGGACGCTGCCGTGGGCGACGCTGTTGCCCTGGTCGTCCACGATGTCGACCTCCCACAGCTGCAACGTCCGCCCGCGTTGCACAGGGAGCCCGGTCGCGGTCAGCATCCCGTCGGAGACCGGGCGCAGGAAGTCCGTGTGGTTGGTGATGCCGACCACCTGGCCGTCGGGTGGACCGCCGTCGCTCGTCAGCCACAGCAGGGCGCCGGTGCTGGCCACGTGCTCGACGAGCGCCGAGTGGACGGCGCCGTGGACGATCCCGGTGGGCTGGTGCAGCCTCGGCGTGACGTCGAGTTCGGCGACCACCCGGTCGGGCGTCATCTCCACGAAGCGCGTCCCGAGCATGTTGTCGAACGGGCTCGCCGTCGGGTCGACGCGGTCCACCGTGCCTCCTCTCACTCACCCTCGGTGAACGGCCGGACCAGCTCCTCGAACCGCTCGGTGGCCGGCTCGGCCAACGCATCGTAGGTATACAGGAACAGCTCGCGGGCCTTGGCACGGGGGAAGTCGTCCGGCAGGAACTCTCCCGGGAGGTCCGGATCGTCGCGCGCGAACCGCCGCCACTCGTCGACGAGCTCGGTGCGCTGCACCAGCGCCTGCGGTGGCTGTACCGCACCACGCGCCGCGCCCTCGGCCAGCGAGCCGTACCGGTGCAGGAAGGCCTCGTACGCGCCGGCGAGGGCGTCGAGGTCCCATGCCGAGGCCAGGCGCGACCGTCCGCCCGGGAGGTCGGTCAGGTCGGTCGCCCGGAACACGACCGCGTCGTTGATGCCGAGGTCCTGGAGCTGCTCGACCACGGCGTCCACCTTGTCGTGCGGCGAGATCCACACGGCGTCGTACAGCGGGGAGAACGTCAACCAGCGCAACCGGCTGCGCAGCAGGTGCCGGGCGTCTGCGTCCACGTTGGGGATCGAGAACAGCACCACGGTCCAGACCCCGTGCCACTGCTCCTCCTCGGCGCCGAGCCCGAAGATCCGCTTGGCACCCCTGTCGAGGAGCCGCACGGCGTGGCCGGTGAGGGCGTACGACGTTCGGCGGCCGGCGCGCGAGCGTACGAGCATGCCGCGCTGGGTGAGCCGGCTCAGCGCCGCGCGTGCGTTCGCCGCTCCGATGCCGAACTCCTCGAGAACCCGGACGAGCGCGGCCGACGGGATCGGCGCGTGCCGGTTCCAGGTGTAGTCACCGAACAGCGTGACGAGCAGCCGCTGTGACCGGGCCCGGCCGTGCGGGTTGAGCATGGCACGAACGGTACTCGATACCCGACTGATATATGACGAACTCTTGACACGTGTAATTCAATTTGTTGAATAGAGACACCCGGCGTCCTCGACGAGGAGGGAGCAATGCGATGAATCTGTCCACACGGTTCCGGCTGCCGGGGGTGATCGCCGTGACGGCGCTCGTCATGGCCGCCTGCGGCGGCGACGACGCGGCCGAGGAGCCGGAACCGGACGAGGCGGCGGACACTGCCGCCGAGGAAGAGCAACCGGAAGACGCAGACGATGCGGAGGAAGCGGAGGGCGACGACGGCGAGCTTCGTACCCTGACGGTGGGTGCGCTGCCGATCGTCGACAGCGCGGTGCTGTGGATCGCCATGGACGAAGGGCTGTTCGCCGACGCTGGTCTCGAGATCGAGACCCAGCCGATCGCGGGTGGCGCCGCCGCCGTTCCGGCGCTGGTCGCCGGAGATCTGGACATCTCCAACGGCAACCACGTGTCGTTCATCCTGGCGGCGGCCGAAGGGCTCGACATCCGGCTGGTCAACGAGGCGACGCACGGCGTGTCGATGACGAACGCCCTGATCGCCCCCGAGGGCTCGGACATCGAGGGGCCCGCGGACATGGGGGGTGCCACGATCGCGTTGAACACGTTCGCCAACATCACCGAACTGATCGTCCGGGTGACGCTGGCCGACGCGGGCCTCGGCGAGGAGGACTACACCTTCACCGAGATACCGTTCCCCGAACAGGGTGCGGCTCTCGAGCGCGGAGACATCGACGTGGGCCTGTTGCCGGAACCGTTCGTCACGATCCTCACCAACGACGGCAACAAGGTCGTGGGCGACCCGATGACCACGCCCGGGCTCGAGGGGCTCCCGCTCGTCGGGTACGCGGCGACGGGCGAGTTCGTGAACGAGAACCCGGAGGTCATCGAGGCGTTCCAAGGGGCCATGGCCGAGGCCACGCAGATCGCGATGGACGATCCGAGCCGAGTCGCCGACGTGCTGCTCGAGAACACCCAGATCCCCGAGGCCATGGTGAACGACATCACGCTGCCCGGCTGGGGCTCCACGCCGGAGGTCGAAGGCTACGAGCGCACGCACGAGTTGATGATGGAGTACGGCCTGCTCGAGGAGCCGGTCGACAACCTGGCCGATCTCGTCGTGAACTAGACCGAGAGGTGGCGGTATGAGCGGCGAACGGTGGCGAGACGTCCGACTGGGCGAGGTGAAGATCGATCACGAGCGCCGTCCCGACGGCAGCCTCGTGCTCCGCTCGCTCGTCCCCCTGGGCGAGTATCCGCCGAACGCCGCGTCCCCGATCCGGCACTGGGCCGGGGAGACACCGGATCGGACGTTCCTCGCCGAGCGTGACGCCGACGGCGGCTGGCGTCGGGTCACGTTCGGCGAGGCACGGCGGCTCACGGACGCGATCGGGCAGGCGCTGCTCGACAGAGGCCTGTCGGAGGCCCGCCCCGTCGTGATCCTGTCCGGGAACTCCGTCGAGCACGGGCTGCTGACCTACGCGGCGATGTCCGTGGGCGTCCCGGTCGCGCCGATCTCGGTGGCGTACTCCCTGCTCAGCGAGGACCACGAGAAGCTGCGGCGGATCGTCGACCTGGTCCGTCCCGGCCTCGTCTTCGCCGACGACGGGGAGCAGTACCGCGGGGCGCTGGCCGACCTGGATCTCGAGGGCATCGAGGTGGTCACGTCCCGGGCCGCGCCGCCCAGCCTGGACGCGACCGACTTCGCGCAACTCACCGCCACCGACCCGACCGCGGACGTGGACAGGGCGCACGAGGCCGTCGACGCGAGCGCCACCGCGAAGATCCTGTTCACCTCGGGCTCGACCGGTGAGCCGAAGGGGGTGCGGACCACCCACGGCATGCTGGCCGCAAACCAGCAGCAACTGGTGCAGATCTGGCCCTTCCTGCTGGACACGCCGCCGGTGCTGCTCGACTGGCTGCCGTGGAACCACACCTTCGGCGGCAACAACAACCTCGGCGTCGTCGCCAGCCGCGGCGGCTCCCTCTACATCGACGACGGGCGGCCCACCGAGGAACTGTTCGAGCGCACGATCGCGAACCTGCGCGAGGTGGCCCCGACCGTCTACTTCAACGTCCCCGCCGGGTTCAGCATGCTGGTGCCGCGGCTGGAGTCGGACAACGCGCTCGCTGAGCAGTTCTTCTCCGAGTTGCAGGTGATCGTGTACGCCGGTGCCGCCCTGCCGCAGCACCTGTGGGAGCGGCTCGATGCCGTCGCGGTCGCGACCACGGGCGAGCGGATCCTGCTCTCCGCCGGCTGGGGCTCGACCGAGACGGCACCGATGGCGACGTTCACCCACTTCCCGACCGAGCGGAGCGGGAACATCGGTGTCCCCGTGCCGGGCGTCGATCTCAAGCTGGTGCCCGCGGGCGACCGGTACGAGTTGCGGGTGCGCGGCCCGAACGTCACGCCGGGCTACGTCGGCCGGCCGGACCTGACGGCTGCCGCGTTCGACGACGAGGGTTTCTACCGCATCAACGACGCGGGTCGGCTGGTCGACCCGGACGACCCGTCCCGGGGTCTGGAGTTCGCCGGCCGCGTCTCGGAGGACTTCAAGCTCTACACCGGAACCTGGGTCCGGGTGGGGCCGCGCCGCCTGTCGGTGCTGGCCGCGTGCGACGTGCTCAGCGACGCCGTTGTGACGGGGCCGGACCGGGAGTACGTCGGGTTGCTCGCCTGGCTGCACCCCGCGGAGGCCGCGAGGGTGGCCGGTCCCGACGCACCTTCGGACGTCGAGGCGCTGGCCGCCCATCCGGCCGTCCGCGCGGCGATCCGGGAGGGCGTCGAGCGGCACAACCGCGAGCACCCGGGCTCGTCGGAACGCATCCGCCGGGTGCTGCTTCTCACCACTCCCGCGTCCATCGACTCCGGCGAGATCACCGACAAGGGGTACGTGAACCAGCGAGGCGTGCTCGAGCGCCGGGCCGCGCTCGTCGACCGGCTGTACGGGCGGCCTCCGCCGGACGACGTGATCGTCATCGACGCGGAGCACCCGTAGCGGGCCGCGGGAGCAGTACGAAGCGACATCCGACGCAACATCCGACGAAGGGAGCATGTGTGGGCGACATCGACCTGGACGGGCGCGTAGCCGTGGTCACCGGGGCTGGCGGCGGGCTGGGGCGGACCCATGCCCTGCTGCTCGCCCAGCGGGGGGCCAGCGTCGTCGTGAACGACCTCTCGGACGGGGCCGACGACGTGGCGGCGGAGATCGCGGAGGCCGGCGGCAACGCGGTCGCGAACAGGGCGTCGGTCGCCGACGCGGACGCGGCAGCCGGGACCGTGGAGGCGGCCCGCGAGGCGTTCGGCCGCATCGACATCGTGGTCAACAACGCCGGCATCATCCGCGACCGGTCGTTCGCGAAGATGACCGCGGACGAGTTGACCGAGGTGCTCGACGTGCACGTGCTCGGGTCGTTCCACGTGACGGCGGCGGCGTGGCCGCACCTGCGGGAGCAGGGGTACGGGCGCGTGGTCAACACCGTGTCGGGCGCGGGACTTTTCGGCAACTTCGGCCAGGCCAACTACTCGACGGCGAAGATGGGCCTTGTCGGGCTCACGCGGACGCTCGCGGCCGAGGGCCGCAAGTACGGGATCGCGGTCAACGCGGTCTCGCCGATCGCCGCGTCCCGCATGACCGAGACGATCATGCCCCCGGACGTCCTGGCCAAGCTGGATCCGGCGCACGTGTCGCCGGTGGTCGCCTACCTGTGCTCGCAGGCCTGCGAGGAGACCGGCGTCGTCGTGGCGGCGGGGGGCGGGCACGTGGCCCGCGTCGCCGTGGTGCAGGGTGAGGGCGTGACATTTGACCACGTCGCCAGCCCCGAGGAGATCTCCGACAGCTGGGGGGAGATCGCGCGACTCGGGGATGCCAGGGAGTTCCGGGGCGGCGCCGGCGAGCAGGCCGAGTACGTGCTCGAGCGGCTCGCGGCTTCGTCCGAGTCGAGGAGGCCGTCGTGACCGTACGAATGACCGTCGCCGAGCTGGAGCAGGCCGAGAACGTCGACCTCGGGGCGACCGACTGGGTCGTCGTCACGCAGGAGCAGGTCGACGCGTTCGCCGACGCGACAGGCGACCACCAGTGGATCCACGTCGACCGGGAGCGCGCGGCGCAGGGCCCGTTCGGCGGCACGATCGCCCACGGGTACCTCACGCTGTCGATGCTGCCCGCGCTGATGCAGCAATTGCTCACGGTCACCGACGTCACGATGGGGATCAACTACGGGCTCGACCGGCTCCGGCTGACGTCGCCGGTGCCCGTCGGCAGCAAGATCCGGGCGCGGGGGAAGCTGCTCGACACGGAGCCGAAGGCGGGCGGCGTGCTCTACCGCGTGGAGGTCCAGGTCGAGGTGGAGGGCTCCGACCGGCCGGCGCTCGTGGCGACGAGCCTCACCCTCGTCTACTCCTGACGCCACCAGGGTTAGCGACACATCCCCAGGCCCGCGGGCCTGCCGCGGCAGGGGCGCCCCTGCTGAACGTGATCGAACCTCACCAGGTCCAGATGCGGCGGCGGCGGTCGGCCAGCGGGCGGGTGGACTCCCAGATCCGGCGCCAGCGCGCGGTGGGGGCCGCCGCCGGCTCGCTGCGGGTCGGCACGGGCAGCGTCTGCCGCGTCGCGGCCAGCATGGAGCCGTACCAGCCGAGGTCCTCCTCGGCGCCCAGCCGCGCCACGGCCCGCGTCATCCGCTCGCGGAGCTCCCGGAAGCCCTCGCCGGGCGCGGGGTACAGCGGCCGGCCGTACCGGACGGCCACCCTCGGCCGTCCGGGGACCGGCCAGTTCCTGCCGCGCGGCATCGCGGCGTACGCCCCGCGCAGCGCGACGGGCACCACGGGCACGCCCTTGGACACGCACAGCTGCGCGGGACCTGTCCTGAACCCGCCCATCCAGCCGTCCTCCGACCGGGTGCCCTCCGGGAACAGCAGCAGGTTCCAGCCGTCGTCGAGCAGGTCGACCGCCTGCGAGCGCAGCCGCCGCTGGCCGTGCCGCTCGACGGGGAACGTGTTGAAGAACAGCGCCGAGGTCACGGCGCGCCACCGGGCGTCGAAGAAGTAGTCCGCCGCCGCGCCCACGGCGAGGCGGTCGGCGAACCGCCGCGGCAGCGAGCAGACGATCAGCGGGGTGTCGAGGTGCGACGAGTGGTTCGCCACGAACACGACCGGCCCGCGGACACCCTCGAGGAACTCCAGGCCTTCGACGGCGGGCCTCGTCTGGCTCCAGGCCACCGGCTTGAGCAGCCCGAGTTGCAGCGCGGTGCGGGCCGCCGTCCCCGCCTTCGTCCGCGCCCAGCCGGTCGGGAACTCGCGCTCGCCGTCGTCCAGCACGTACGGGTCGGCCGAGCGCGGCACGGTCGACCGCCCGCGCCAGTTCCGGCCGTGGCGCAGCAGCCTGATCTCGTCGCGGATGCCCATCAGCGCACGTCCGCCATCACGAGGGGTGGTGCGTGCAGGTAGGTGATCGACGGCGACCGCCCGACGGTGTGCGACGCGATCTCCAGCGCGTCGGCCAGCGTGGACGCCGCCCGGAACCCCATCCGGCCCGTCGTCTTCCGGTTGCCGCCCACGAAGATCACCTCGCCGAGGTGCTCCAGCGCGTGCGCCCCCCAGTACCACATGTAGAACGGGTGCACCCCGTGGTACGCGTAGCTCTTGCGGTACAGCTGCACGTACCAGGGGTCGGTGGCGAACTGCTCCTCGTACTTGGTCTCCAGCACCACCGGGTCCGTCGACTGGGTGAGCACCTCGTCGTAGAAGTCGATGTAACTCGGGTGGTGGACGGGATGGAACTCGTGCGGCACGGGGTGGTAGAAGATCGCCGTCCCGCCCTCGCGCACGATCGGGCGGTTCTTGTAGAGGTTGAAGAAGTACCCGAGCCCGAGCGACATCACGAGGATCGGGTTCATGATCGAGTTGACGTTGTACGGGCAGATGTACGGCAGCCCGAAGATCGCCACGTCGGCCTGCCCGTCCACCTCGGTGAGTTGCTGCCGGTGGACGGCGTCGAGCGTCACCGGGTGCACCTCGGACGGGACGCCCGCGGTCACGCCGGTCACGCCGTACGGCGCGACGGTCGACTGCCAGATCTTCCGGCGCCCCTTCGCGGGCAGCATCTCGTTGCCGCGCTTGACCGCCAGGTAGGTCGCCTGGTCGGCGAGGTTCCACTCCCACTCCCGCTTGTTCAGAAAGCCCGTGGCGCTGGGGAACGTGTCGTTGTTCAGCGTGGTCTCGATCTGGAAGACCGGGACGTGCTCGCCGATGAGGTCCTTCATCCGCTCGTACGAGTGGTGCATCGCCGAGTTCGGCGGGTCGTTGAACGACCGCGAGTGCCGCAGCGTGTGCACGTTGTGGTGGTGCCGCAGGCTGCGGTAGCTCGCCAGCCCGACCGACAGCGACTTCGGCCCGCCGTTCATCGCGGTCAGCGTGATGTTCACGTAGACGACGAGGTCGCTTTCCATCGCCCGCCGGTTGAGCTCCACGACCTCGCCGTGCTCCGTCCGGCCGACCTCGACCAGGTTGGACGCGTCCTCAGCGTCGTGGTTGCCCAGGTGCTCGGGGAAGAACGAGCGGAACACCCGCTCGCCGACGATCCGCTTGAGCTCGCTCGGCGTCATCCGGCGGTGCAGCGAGTTGGCCGCGATCAACTCGACGTCGTCGACGCCGGCGCTGGCTGCAAGTTCCAGCACCTGCTCGATGACCCGCTGCCGCACATCGGGGGTCTGCATCGGCGGCAGCGGCAGCGAGATGTCGTCGAACACGATGGTCAGCCGCATGCCCGGCCGGAGCAGCTCCGGCAGCGGCTCCATGCCGACCGGCTCGGTGAGCGCGTGCGCGATGGCCGCGTCCACGTTGCGGAGGGCCGGCAGCGAGTCCGGCGGGTAGACGACGTTGGCGCCCAGCGGCAGCCGCTCGAGCCGGAACCCCTCGCCCTGGTGCATCAGTAGCGGCGGGGTCCGTTCGTCGACCGTCAGGACGAAGCCCGGTCTGCTCATGGTCGGCCTCCTCAGTCTCGTCCCGGCGCGAACGCGATCTTCACGCTGCCCAGCTTGCCCGCGTCGGCCGCATGGCCGAGCGCCTCCCGCCAGCGCCGCAGCGGGTAGGGCGGCTCGACCCAGTCGTCCATCGGTGCGGCGACGGCGAGGGCCATCGCCGCCGCGAAGTCGGAGCGCCCGCCCTGGCCCTCGCTGCCGGACGCGGACGCGTACGCCCCGACCAGCTCGAGTTCCCGGAACCACAGCGGCGTCAGGTCCACGCTGCCGGACGGCATCCCCGCCACGACGACGGTGCCGCCCGCCCGGGCCAGCCGCAGCGCGGTGTCGAGCCCGCGGGCGCCGCCGGTGCACTCGAAGACGACGTCGACGCCGCCGAGCAGGAACTCGGTGCCGAACTCCGGGACGTGCATCCGCGCCGTGGTGACCCGCCGGATCGCCCGCGTCGCCCGCGACGGCTCGTGGACGGCAGCCGCGCCGAGGGCCAGCGCGCGGTCCTGCTGGTGGCGGTGCTTGGCGATCACGTGGACGGGGGCCTCGGGGACGAGCTCCTGCAGCGCGAGCAGCGTCATCAGCCCCACCGTGCCGGCACCGATCACCGCCACGGTCGCGTTGGGCGGGACGCTGGCCCGGCGCACCGAGTGCACGGCGCAGGCGAGTGGCTCGACGAGGACCGCGCGCTCGTCCGACAGGTCGTCGGGCACCGGATGCAACTGGCTGCGGTGGGCGACGAACTGGCGGCTCCACCCGCCGCCGGTGTCGCTGCAGAACCCGGTCTGCAGGCCGGCGGTGAGCTGCCCGGTCGTGACGTGGTCGCAGCGGCTTTCCTGTCCGGCCTCGCACCAGCGGCAGCGCTTGGTCGCTCGCGGCTCGCAGGACAGCACCGGGTCGAGAACCACGCGCGAGCCGGCCGGCAGGCCGGGCAGGTCGTCCAGCGTCTGCCCCACGACCTCGTGGCCGGGCACGAACGGCATCGACGTCACCGGCGACAGGTACGGCGACGACCGCCCCGTCAGCAGCCCCAGGTCGGATCCGCAGATGCCGGCGAGCGCCGGGGACACGCGCGCCCAGTCGGCCGCCGGCCGCTCCGGCTCCGGCACGTTCAGCAGCCGCAGCGGCGAGAGGTTGCCCGCGACCATGCCGGACAGCCGGCCCCCCAGCTTGCCGGCGGTCACTCCGCGGGAGGCCAGGTAGCGGGCCGGGGAGCGCTGGTACTGCAGGGACAGGATCACCGGCCCACCTCCGTGGTCACGGCGCTGGCCGCCGCGGCCAGCCGGCCCCGGGTGTGCGTGCCCCAACTGTGGATCTCCCACCGCCGCCGCTTGGCGTGCCGGTACAGCGCGGCGTCCGGGTTGACCGCCTGCGGGTTGCCGACCAGCTCCAGCCAGGCCCGGTCGGAGTGGTTGTCGCCGTACGCGTACGACTGGGCCAGGTCGATGCCCGCCGTCTCCGCGTACTCCCGCAGCCAGGCCGCCCGGGCCTCGTCGACCAGCGGGGGCCGGTCCAGGTAGCCCGTCCACACGCCGTCGCGGCTGTGCATCCGCCCCGCGATCACCTCGTCGAACAGCGGTGCCAGCGGCTCGACGAGGATGTCGACCGTGCCGGTGATCAGGACGGTGCGGTGGCCGGCCTCGCGGTGCGCCCGGATCCGCCGGACGGCCTCGGGCATCGTCCGCTGCAGCATCGCCTCGGCGATCGTGTCGTCCACCAGCCGCCGCAACTCGGCCTCGTCCACTCCCTCGTACCGCCGCATGAAGGTGCGGATGAAATCGCCCCGGTCGCGGCGCTCCGCGCGCAGGTACCGCGGCAGGTTGCGGACGAGGTCTGCCAGCTCTCGCGGCCACTTGGACCGGGGGAGGCTGGCCAGCCTGGTCCACAGGTACTGCTCGACCGTGTTGGACGCGACGACCGTCCCCTCGAGGTCGAAGATCGCGGCGGCCTCCCGGGACTCGGGCAGCGCCGTGTCGCGCGCCGCCGTGGAGCGGGCACGCCCCGAGAACGCGCGCATCAAGCCGGTGACGCTCGGGTAGTGCACCTCCTGCAGGTAGTGCTCCCAGTCGATCGTCGCCGAGTCGAACCCGTGCTCGTCCTGGCGGCGGGCGGGCAGTGTCCGGTGGAGGGCGAACGTCCGCCGGTCGTCGTAGATCACCTCGGCCTGGGTGTAGGCCTGGTAGAGATCGGCGTACTTGCGCAGCACCTCGAGCTCCGACTGGCGGCGGTGGACGTCGCTCTGCCACTTGCGGGTGCGGTCGGTGGCAGGGATGCGCAGCAGCGCGCGCTCGGCGTAGTCGACCGCCTTCTCGCCGGTGCGCAGCATCCGCATGACCTGCGTGGCGCCGGGGAACCGCCAGGCCGGTACCGGGACGTGCCCGCGCTCGGAGTCCGGCATCGGATGGCGGCGGAAGTACTCGTGCACGTGCTCATACATGCCCCGGAAAGGCAGCGGGTTCCGCGCGCCGGAACTGGCGTGGAAGTAGCCGGGCTCGTTCGGTTCGGGCGGGTTGGCGGCGACCGCCAGCGTCGCGTTGACGACGAAGTCGACCGGTATGAGGTCGACCACGCTGTCCGGCAGGCCGGGGAACTCCGGCAGGATGCCCTGGCCGTACGCGATGATCAGCGGGTCGGCCATCTTGAACCCGTCGATCCAGCCCGGATAGGGGTGCCGCAGCGCGCTTTCCACGATGGCCGGGCGGACGATCGACAGCCGGTGGCCGGTGTGGGCCCACAGGTCCTCGGCGGCGCGCTCGCCCAGCGCCTTCGTCAGGGTGTAGACGTCGGGCCAGCCGAGGCTCTGCGCCCGGGTGCGGCCGTAGTCGACGAGCCGGCGCTGCACCCAGTCCCTGCGTGCCGGCTCGGCGGCGCTGACCACTGCCTGCGGGCCGGCCTTGCCGTGCTCTTCCCGGGCGTCGGCCATCGCCTTGCGCAGCACCTCGGGCCGCCGCGACGCGGTCTCGACCTCGGCCCGGGCCTCGGCGGCGGCCGCGGCCTCCACGCGCCAGTCGACGTCGTGGTCGAGCGGCGCCTCGCGGACCACGCCCTTGCGGACGCCCGCCACGTACGCGGTGGAGATGTGCACCACGTGCGGGTCGGAGCCGGACCTGCCGATGGCGTCGTAGAGGTTGACCACCCCGTTGACGTTCGTCTGGAACGCCTCGTCGATCGGCGGGTCGAACGCGACGATCGACGCACTGTGGATGACCGCGTCGAGGTCGTCGGGCAACTGCGGCCGGCTGTCGTCGCCCAGGTCACCCTCGACGACGGTGACCCGCTGCCGGACGGCCTCGTTCACCGCCTCGTCGCCGACCCGCTTCCTCCACTGCCGGAACACCGGCTTGCGCAGCAACCCGGGCAGCCGGTCGGCGGCCGGCTGGCTGCCCCGCGGGCGGATCAGCAGCGAGATCCTGGTGTCGGGGTAGGCGGACAGCAGCTTCTCGAGCAGCGCCTGGCCCACGAACCCGGTCGCCCCGGTGAGCAGCACGTGCTGGTCAGCCAGGTGCTT
>JBMCTR010000015.1:0-12474 GCA_048622955.1 Actinomycetota bacterium | reverse complement strand
GCCTGCCCCTGCGCCGCCAGCGGTCGCCGGCGTCCGGGTGGGTCGCGCTGGTCGGCGGCGGGCCGGGCGACCCCGGCCTGATCACCACGCGGGGGCGGCAGTTGCTCGCCGAGGCGGACGTGGTCGTCGTGGACCGGCTGGCACCCCGGGCACTGCTCGCCGAGCTCGACGCCGAGGTGGAGGTCGTCGACGTCGGCAAGACGCCGGGGCACCATGCCGTGTCACAGGAGGAGATCAACGACCTGCTGGTGTCGAAGGCGTCGGGCGGACGGCGAGTGGTGCGGCTCAAGGGCGGCGACCCGTACGTCCTCGGCCGCGGCCATGAGGAGGTGCTCGCCTGCCGCGCGGCCGGCGTTCCGGTCGTCGTGGTTCCCGGCGTGACCAGCGCGGTCGCCGCACCGGCCGCCGCGGGAATCCCGGTGACGCACCGCGGCGTCGCGCGGCAGTTCACGGTGGTGTCGGGGCACGACGGGGTCGACTGGCGCTCGCTGGCCCGGGCCGAGGGGACGCTCGTGCTGCTGATGGGGGTCAGCCGATTGCCCGAGACGGCCGATCAGCTGATCGCCCACGGCAAGGACCCGGCAACACCGGCAGCCGTGGTCGAGGACGCCTACGGGCCGTCGCAGCGGGTCACAGCCGGCACGCTGGCCACGATCGCCGGCCTGGCCGCCGACAGGGGCGTCCGCCCTCCGGCCGTCGTCGTCATCGGCGCCGTCGCCGGTTCGATCACGTTCGGCAGCGGCAGCCCTACCGCGGCAGGCACGCAGACCTCCTGAAGCGTGGCCAACCCTGCCGAACGTGATCGATCAAACGCACACTCTGTACATCTGCTGGATCTTGTCATAGCCTCAATGATCACTTGATGACACAAGCACTCTCCGCGGGTGTGCCTAGGTGGAGGCAGGTTGGCATGGTTCGGAGCACGCGGCGCTTCTCACTCATCTTCGCGACGATCATGGCCGTCTTCATGACGACGGTCGTACTTCAGAACGACGGTTCGGACGACGCCCATGCCGCTCCTCCCGGCGGCACCCCGCCCGGGCTGGAACGGGCGGACGAGGTCAGCTCCGCCTCGGACGCCGCTCGCGCCAAACTCCACCCCCGGTTGCGGGAGCAGTTCGACGGCGGCAGCACGGACGAGATCCGGGTCTACGCCACGGTCGGAGCGGATCCCAGCGCTGCCGCGGACTACCTCGAGGACGCCAAGGTCGCCCATGAGGGCAACGCCGGCCTCGTGATCGGAAGCATCGGCGTGCAGGAACTGCCGAAGCTGGCGAGCGCCCGCGACGTGGTCGCGGTCGGTCCGATCGACTTCGAGCAGACCGGGCAGCCTCCCGGCATCCCGGACCCGGAGGTCGGCCAGCGGCCCGACGCCGCCACCAAGAACAAGATCCTGCGCCAGCTGTACCAGCAGGAGGTGCCGTACGAGGACGCGCCGCCGCTCGCCGGCTCGAACTTCGAGGAGCTCAAGGAGCTGGCGGTCCTCGACGCGAAGACCCACAACTTCGCCGAGGCCTGGAATGACGGCTACACCGGCGAGGGCGCCGTCGTCGGCGTGCTCGACGGCGGCACCGACTTCGGCCACCCCGACCTGATCGGCACCTGGGAGACCTGGTCCAATCCGCCGTTCGACGGATGGACCGGCTGGCCGAAGGCCTTCGACCCGTACGGCACGCTGGTCTGGCTCGCCGCGCCGGGCATGGTCGACCAGGGCCTGACCTGGTACACGAAGACTGAGGCCGCCACCTGCCCGGGTTGGGAGGACAAGGCCGCCGACGACGTGTGCCCGGTCAGGTTCGCGACCAAGACCGGGCCGGCCCGCAACTTCACGGCGCCGGCCGGCACCAACACCCACACCTACCACTTCCCGGCCGGCGTCACGGCCTCCGGCGAGGTGCGCCTCGGCAGCCACCCGGACGACCACCTGCTCTCGCTGTTCGGCGAGCGGCCGGCAGTTCTCGTCACCGATCCGAACACACCGGGCGTCTACGACACGGTGTACGTCGACCTGGACAACGACTACCGGTTCGACGACGAGAAGCCGGTCACCAAGGACTCGCCCGCCTCGTACCGCGACATGAACGGCGACGGCTACACCGACCTGTCCGGCGGCCTGCTGTACTACATCTCGGACGGCGAGAGCCCCATTCCGGGAGGCCAGCACTTCTTCACCGGTGAACGGCCCATCTTCGGGCCGGGTGAGCTGCTCGCCTGGTCCGGTGACTACGACCCGGCCATCGGCGGCCACGGGACGCTCACCGCGTCGAACGTCGTCGGCCAGGGTGTCGTCAACGGGAAGGCGCCGGAGTTCAGCGACCTGCCGGGCGGGAACTACCCGGGCGCGGTCATCGGCGGCGCGCCGGACGCGAAGCTGACCCCGTTCGGCGACATCTACTTCTCGTTCGACTTCTCGACGCAACTCGGGTACTTCCTGTCGACCCGCAACGGCGTCGACGTGACCTCCAACTCGTACGGCGCGTCCGACGTCGACAACGACGGCTGGGACGCCGCCAGCCAGGAGGCGGACATCATCCACGCCGGACAGGCCACGACGTCGCTGTTCTCCACGGGCAACGGCGCGCCGGGGTTCGGCACGACCGCGCCGCCGTCGCCGTCCACCGGCATCGGGGTCGGAGCGTCGACCCAGTTCGGCGGCACCGGCTGGGACTCCATCGAGCGGACCAGCCAGATCGTGGACAACGACGTGATGGTGTGGTCGAACCGCGGTCCCGGCGCGACCGGCAGTCCCGGCGTCGACGTGGTCGCCGACGGCGCCTTCTCGGCGGGCGACGTGACGCTCAACGCCGTCCTGGACGGCCGCACCGCGTGGGCGACGTGGGGCGGCACCAGCAGGTCGTCACCCGTGGCGGCCGGAGCGACGGCGCTGGTGTACGAGTCCTGGCGCGAGTCGGGCGCGGACGTCTCGGGTGGCTTCTACGAGACCGCCAGGGACATCCTCAAGTCGTCCGCGGCGGACCTCCGGTACGACTCCACGATCCAGGGCGCCGGCTCCGTGGACGCCGGACGGGCGGTCGCCTCGGCCGCCGGAGACGCCGCACGGGTCTCCCCGCACGAATGGCGGGTCGGCGACTACCGCGGAGACGAGCACTCCGTGTTCACCCACGTCATCGAGCCGGGCGGTTCGGATACCCAGGAGTTCTCCGTCTCCGGTCCCGGGACCTGGGATGTCTCCGGCCGGCAGTTGGTGCGCACGGACACCGAGACGTTCTCGTTCTCGAGTGAGCCGGTCTCCAACGAGAGCCCGTACAACTTCAACGCGCCGGACTACCTGATCGATCTCACCGAGAAGGTCGAGGCGCGAGAAGACGCCGACCTGATGCGCGTCCGGGTGAACTACCCGCGCGATCAGTTCGACGGCAACGCCGACTACGTCAGCGACCAGGACTGGCGGCTGCTCACCTACAACTGGACGGACATCAACGGCGACGGGAACCTGTGGACCGACGACGACGGCGACGGCGTCGTCGACCATACCCAGTTGAGCACGTCGTCCAGCATCGACGGGTTCCTCGACATCGACTACGCGAACTCGGAGATCGACGAGGGCGAGTACGTCCGGACCATGTACCACCGGGCCGGCGCGAACGCGCTCACCTCCTTCGTGCGCGATCCTGCCGAGCGGATGGCCGACGGCCTGTTCCTCGGCCTGCAACACAACAACCGGAACCCGGACATCCCGGTGACCGACTTCGAGGTCCAGATCGACTGGTACTCCAACTCCGACTGGTCGTGGGTCTCGACGCCGGACACCGCGTCGGGGTCGTTCGACGCCACGATCGACGTGCCGGCCGACACGCCGTACGGCATGTACTCCGGGGCGATCGTGCTGACCGACGGGGACGACTCGATGGTCGTGCCGGTGTCGGTCGCAGTCGCGGCCACCGCGTCCCAGGACGAAGGCGGCGCGCTCACCGGCTCGCTCGAGTTCGGGGGTCCCGACGTCGCGGAGGCTCAGGACGACCTGCTGTACAACAACGGGTCGGTCTTCGGGGCCAATGACTGGACGTGGCGTGCCGAGTCGGGCGACTGGCGGTTCTTCTTCTTCGACGTGCCGCAGGAGCCGGCGGACGGCTCGCTGTTCCTGACCCGCACCGAGTGGGACGGGACGGCGCCGTTCACCGACATCGACACGCTCGTCTTCGGGCGCTCGCAGAACCAGTTCTCGCTGTTCCCGAGCACCGTCTTCGGCGGTCCGTACATCCTCGACACCGTCGGCGGAAGCCCGAACACCAACGCCGGCGCCGGTGTCTGGCGGTTCGACACGGCCACGGGCGGCGCCGAGGACCTGGTCACCGCCCCGGTCCAGGAGGGGCTGCACGCGATCACGTTGCACCAGGTCGGCTGGCAGGGCGACGAGTTCGACACGCCGTTCACGACGACGGTGGGCGGTGCGTTGGTCGACCCGTCCGCGGTCGAGGTCGAGACCCCGGCCGACGAGGGCAGCGCCGATGTGACGTTCTCGTCCAGCCTCGACCTCGACGGCCTGTCCGCCGAGGCGTTCGGGCTCAGCCAGCCGAGCGTGACGACCGAGACGGCGCAGCAGGACGACCCGAACGACCCGAGCTCGGCGAGCGTCAAGCGCAACGTCACCCTGGAACACGCGTCGCGGCTCACCGTCTCGACCGAGCTCGCGAGCGACGACCTCGACCTGTTCGTCGTGTACGACGCCGACGGCGACGGCACGTTCACCAACGGCGAGATCGTCGGCTCGTCCACGACTGGCACATCAAACGAGTTCGTCGAGCTGACCGCGCCCGACGACGGCGACTACCAGGTCTGGGTCCAGGGCTGGTCGGTGAGCGGTTCGCCCGAGTTCACGCTCACGATCGACGCCGTGCAGGGCAACGACCTGACCGTCACCGGCGTGCCCGACGGGCCGGTCGCGGCGGAGACGCCGGTCACCCTCACCGTGGAGTTCTCGCGGGAGATGACGTCCGGCGAGGACTACTTCGGCGAGCTGCTGCTCGGCCCGCCGAGCGCTCCGTCGGCCCTGAGCGTGCCGATCACGATCAGTCGGCAGTAGCGCGCACCGGCTGACCCCGCCGCGCCCGCCAGGCCGCTCTTCGGCTTGGCGGGCGCGGCGGTGTCGCGTCACGTAGGCTTAACTGTTCTATGACTGAGCCAGCCCGCCCGCCGACCGACGCCCGGGCGCGCGCCATCGCCGACGAGCAGCCGTACGTGACCCGGCTCTACGAGCGGCTCGACCTGCTCCGGGAGCGGACGGCCGCCCGGCTCCGGGACCTGTTCCGGCAGCACGGCAGCACTCACCAGGCGGTCTGGGAACGCGACGTGTTCGTGGCCCGCGACGTCGACCGGCTCGCGCGGCTGGACGCCGTCGAGCCCGGGTTGTGCTTCGGGCGGCTCGACCTCGCCGACGGCGAGCGCCGCTACATCGGCCGCATCGGGCTGTCCGACGACGACTACGAGCCGATGCTCATCGACTGGCGCGCGCCCGCGGCCGAGCCGTTCTACCGCGCCACCCCGGCCAACCCCGGTGACGTCACGCGGCGGCGGCACATCCGCACCAGCCGCCGCCGTGTCACGGCGGTCGACGACGAGGTGTTCGGGCTCGAGCTGCCCGACGCCGACGGGCGCGCCACGCTGTCCGGGGAGGCCGCGCTGCTCGCCTCGCTGCAGGCGCCGCGGACCGGGCGGATGTCGGACATCGTCGCGACGATCCAGGCCGAGCAGGACCGCATCATCCGGTCCGAGCTGAACGGCGTCCTTGTCGTCCAAGGCGGGCCCGGCACCGGGAAGACCGTCGCCGCACTGCACCGCGCCGCGTACCTGCTCTACACCCACCGCGACCGGCTGGCCGACCGCGGCGTGCTGGTCGTCGGCCCGAACCGGACCTTCCTGCGCTACATCGAGCAGGTGCTGCCCTCGCTCGGCGAGACCGGCGTCGTGCTGAGCTCTCTGGGCGAGCTGGTGCCCGGCGTCGCGGCCACCGGCCCGGAGCCGGCGGACACGGCGGTGATCAAGGGAGACCCGCGAATGGTCGCGGTGCTCAAGGCGGCCGTCCGCGACCGGCAACGTGTTCCGTCGGGTGTGGTCGAGCTCGACGTCGACGGCGCCACGCTGCGCCTGCAGCCCGAGACGTGCGCCGCCGCGCGCACGCACGGCCGCCGGTCGCGGCGCCCGCACAACCGCGCCCGTGAGGTCTTCGTCCGCGCACTGCTCGGCGCGCTGGCCGACCAGTACCACCGCCGCCTCTCCCCCGACATCGACCCGGACGAGGAGGATCTGGCCGAGACCCGCTCCGAACTGGCCGGCGAACCGGCGGTCCAGAAGATGCTGGACGAGCTGTGGCCGGTGCTGACGCCGGCTCAGCTGGTCAGGGAGGTGCTGGCCCACCCGGCCCGGCTCCGCGGCCTGTCCGCGGCCGAGCGCGGGGCGCTGGCACGCCGGCCGGCACCGCACGCATGGACGGTGGCGGACGTGCCGCTGCTCGACGAGGCGGCCGAGCTGCTCGGCGACGCCGACGTCGCCCCGGCGAACGCGGCACCGAGCCACGACGGGCGCGACCCCGACACGGCGTACGCCGAGGAACTGCTGGAGAGCCTCGAGCTGGACGTGCCGCTCGACCCGGAGATGATCGCCGCCCGCTACGAGGGCCCGCCGGAGCGGCGCACCACCGCGCAACGCGCCGCCGCCGACCGGACCTGGGCGTTCGGCCATGTGATCGTCGACGAGGCCCAGGAGCTGTCGCCGATGGCCTGGCGGATGGTGATGCGCCGCTGCCCCGCCCGGTCGATGACGCTGGTCGGGGACCTCGCCCAGTCCGGCTCCGCCGCCGCGCCCGCGTCCTGGGCGGAGGCGCTCGACCCCTACGCGGCCGGCCGCTGGCGCGTGGAGGAGCTCGCCATCAACTACCGCACGCCGACCGAGATCATGGCGGTGGCCTCCGCCGTGCTGGCGGAGATCGACCCGGACCTGACGCCGCCGCGGTCGGTGCGCAGCGTCGGCGTGGAGCCGTGGGCGCGGCCCGTCGCCGACCTTGAGTCGGGGCTGCCGGATGCCGTGGCGGCCGAGCTCGACGCCATCGGGAGCGGGCGTCTCGGCGTCATCGTGCCCGGTGCGCGGGCCGACGAGGTCGCGGCGCTGCTCCGGCAGTCGGGCTGCGAGGCGGCCGCGGGCGCCGACCCGGCCGCGCTCGACTCGCCCGCAGCCGTCCTGACCGTCGCCCAGGCCAAGGGGCTCGAGTTCGACTCCGTCATCGTGGTGGAGCCGGGTGAGATCGTCGCCGCCTCCGAGCGAGGCATGCGCGACCTGTACGTCGCTGTCACCCGCACCACCTCGCGGCTGGGCGTCGTGCACACCGGCGAGCTGCCGCGGCCGCTGCGCACCCTCTGACCGTTGGTGCCAATCCACAACGTCCGACGCTGTGGATTGGCACCAGGGTTATCCACAGATCTCGGTCGGACGCACCGCCGGGTCGTGCAAGGCGGCGAGGCTGGTGGTCGTGGCCGCGGACCCAGCCGACGACGGGCTGACGCTCGAGCAGGTCCTCGAGCGTCAGGCAGGCGTGGTCCGGCCGTACGACGTACATCGCTGGCTCAGCCTCGACGAACTGCGCCGGGAGGTCGCCGAGGGGCGCTGGCGCAAGCCGCATCGCAGCGTGTTCGTGGCGCACAACCGTGCGCTCACCGTCGAGCAGGAGCGCTGGGTGTGCCTGCTCTGCGCGCCGCGCGGGTCGGCTCTGGCCGGACTGACCGCGGCGGAGATCGACGGTCTCGAGGGGTTCGCCGTCCGTGACAACCACCTTGTCATCCCGCGCGGCTACCGCAAGCCCCGGCGGGGCGGGCTGATCGCCCACTACGCGGACGAACTCACCTCCGCCGACGTGCACCCGGCACACCTCCCCCGGCGTACGCGGCTGCCGCGCAGCCTGGTCGACGCCGCGGCGTGGAGTCTCAGCGACCGCCGGGCGCGGGCGATCATTCTCGCGGGAGTCCAGCAGCGGCTGGTCCGTCCGGACGATCTTCGGGACACGCTGGCGCGCCGGGAGGACCGCACACATCACGCCCTCATCCGCGAGTCCATCGACGACGCCGAGGGCGGCATCGCGTCGGTGCCGGAGCGGGACTTCGCTGTGATCGTCCGCCAACACGGCCTGCCCGAACCCGACCGTCAGGTCGCAGTCAAGCGGGCTGACGGGCGCTACTACCTCGACACCCACTGGTCGCAGTTCGGGCTCAGCGCCGAGGTCCATGGCATTCAGCACCTGGCGGTCGCTACGTGGGACTCCGATCTCGACCGGCACACCGAGTTGGCGGCGAGCGGGCGGTCGGTCCTGCAGTTCTCGTCGTACGCCGTGCGGCACCGGTCGCAGTATGTGGGCGAGACGCTTGCCCGCGCGATGCGCAACCGCGGCTGGCGGCACTGATCCGGGTGCCAATCCACAATGTCGCACGCTGTGGATTGGCACACTCGGGCGCATGCAGCGGATCTACCCGAGCCAGCGCGGGCTTACCGGCACCACCGGCGAGTTGATCGAGGCGTACGCCTACCCCGACGCCGCCGGCGGCACCCCGTACGTGCGCGCCAACATGGTGGCGACCCTCGACGGCGCGGCGTGGGGGCCCGACCACCGCACCCGGAGCATCTCCTCTCCCGTCGACCAGTGGGCGTTCACCATGCTCCGGAGCCTGGCGGACGTCCTCGTGGTGGGCGCCTCCACGGTGCGTGCCGAACGGTACGGCCCCGTCCGCACTCCCCCCGAGATCGCCGGGCACCGGGCCCGGCTCGGCCAGCGTCCCGAGCCCCCCATCGCGGTGGTCAGCAACCGGCTCGACCTCGACCCGGCGTCCCCGCTGTTCACCGCCGCGCGCGAGCCGACGATCGTGCTCACGACCGAGAGCTCGCCGCCGGACCGGCGGCGCGCGCTCGCCGAGCACGCGCGCGTCATCGTCGCGGGAGCCGACGCCGTCGACTTCAGCCGAGCACTCGAAGCGATCGCCGACACCGGCCTGACCCGCGTGCAATGCGAGGGAGGGCCGACCGTACTGACGCACATCGCCGCCGCCGGACTGCTCGACGAGCTGTGCCTCACCCTCAGCCCGCTGTTCGGCGGCACCGACGCACCGCGCATCCTGGCCGGCTCTCCTCCGGTGCCGGAGAGCCGGATGCGGCTGGTGCACATCATCGAGGACGACGGGACGCTGCTGACCCGCTGGGCTCGCCTACCGTGACCGGAGCACGTCCGCGAGATCGAACCGCACCGGCTCCTCGAGCTGGTCGTACGTGCAACTCCGCGGGTCGCGGTCGGGCCGCCAGCGCCGGAACTGAGCGGTGTGCCGGAACCGGTCGCCCTGCATGTGGTCGTAGGCGACCTCGCAGACGAGCTCTGGACGCAGCGGCTCCCAGGACAGGTCCTTGCCCGCGTTCCACCGCGACACCGCGCCGGGCAACCGCCCGCTCTCGTGCGCCTCGGCCAGGGCCCATTCCGACCACGGGTGGTCGTCGGCCGACGTCCGGTACGGCTCCAGCTCAGCCACCAGCTCCCGCCGCCGCTTCATCGGGAACGCCGCGCTGACCCCGACGTGCTGCAGCGCGCCGGCGTCGTCGTAGAGGCCGAGCAGCAGCGAGCCCACCACCGGCCCGCTCTTGTGCCAGCGGAACCCCGCCACCACGCAGTCCGCCGTGCGGTCGTGCTTGATCTTGTACAGTGCGCGCGCACCCGCCTCGTAGTGGCCGCCGGCCGGCTTGGCGATGATGCCGTCCAGGCCCGCGCCCTCGAACTGCTCCAGCCACCGCTCGGCCACGTCGTGGTCGGTGGTGGACGGGGCGAGGTGGACGGGGGCCGACGCGTCCGCGAGAGCTCGCTCGAGCGCAGCGCGCCGTTCGGAGAACGGCCGGCCCACCAGGCTCTCATCGTCGAGCGCCAGCAGGTCGAAGGCCACGAAGCTCGCCGGCGTCTGCTCGGCGAGCAGCTGCACCCGGGACTCGGCCGGATGGATCCGGTTGAGCAGCGCGTCGAAGTCCAGCCGGTCGCCCGTCGCGATCACCAGCTCGCCGTCGACGACACAGCGCTCCGGAAGCTCGGCGCGCGCGGCGTCGACCATCTCGGGGAAGTAGCGCGTCATCGGGCGCTCGTTGCGGCTGCCGATCTCGACCTCGTCGCCGTCGCGGAACACGATCGCGCGGAACCCGTCCCACTTGCCCTCGTAGTACATCCCCTGCGGGATCTTCTTGACCGGCTTGGCGAGCATCGGCGCGACGGGCGGCATGACGGGCAGGTCCATGGCACCAATCCTGCCCGAAGCCACCGACGACCGGGCTTGCCCTCCGCGCCGCGGCCCGGCATGATCTGCCGAACACGTCGTGGCGGCACCTTTCACCACGACGCGGTCGTTGTCATAGTGGAGCCGCTGCCGGAACGGCGGGAGGTGCGCCGTGTACGACGTCGTCGTCCTTGTCGAGCAACCTGTCACGCACTGGGATGCACACCAGATCACCGCACTGCACACCGACGCGCCCGACGTCGTCCAGTACCACGTCCTGATGCCGGTCGAGGACGCCGCCTCGCGCGTCGAGGCCACGATCGGCTCGCTGGCCGCGAGCGAGGTCATGGGCACCGCCGCGCTCTATCTCGACGAGACGGACCTCGAACGGGTCCACGAGGAGATCAAGGACGCCAGCGAACGGGCGCTGGCGCAGTCGATCAGCGCCTTCGTCGAGGCGGGCGCACGCGCCACCGGCGAGATCACCGCTGCCGACCCGCTCGACCGGCTGGTGGCGCTCGTCGCGGAGCGCGACAGCGCCGAGGTCGTCATCCTGACCAGGCCGCACCTGGTCGCCGAACTGCTGCACCTCGACTGGACACACCGGGCGCGCCGCAAGCTGAACGTCCCGTGCCTGCACCTGATCGCGCAGAGCGAGCCCGACTGGGAGGCCGAGGCCTCGAACGAGCAGCCCTAGGCCACCGGCAACGCCCTACCGTCCAGCGCTCACTGCTCGCCGGCCAGCGGTTCGCGGATCGCGGCGACCGCGGCGAGCACCCGATCGTGAGCCGCCCGGTACGGCACGTACTCCTCGGGAACGCTGCCGGGCCCGTACAGCGGCCGGACCAGCGCCGCCAGATCGTGGAGCTCCACCCGGTCGAACTCGGTGCGCGACAGCCGGGCGGCCTCGTCCGCTGCGAACCGCAGGTCGTCCACCCTCCCCCGCCAGCCCGGGTTGCGCATGAGGTCGTCGCGCGCGGCCATCTGGCCGGACAGCGCCCGCAGCGCCTGCTCCAGCTCGCCCAGCTGCGCCCGCCGCGCCTCCGTGTCGAGCCACGGCTCGGCCGCGACCGTGTCGGCCTGCCCGGTCGCACCGAACGCCGCCCGGACTCGATCGAACAGACCCATACCGGCGAGCCTAACCGCCGATGGCGTCCCCGTCGCCGCTACAGCTTGACCTCCCGGTAGTACCGCAGCGCACCGGGATGCAACTCGACGGAGGCGGTGTAGATGGCGCGCGAACGGTCGAGCAGCGCCGCGGCGGGCACCTGCCGGGCGATCTGCGCGCGCTGCTCGAACAGCACGCGCGCCACGTCGTAGACGAGGTCGGCGTCGGCGTCGGCGTCGACCAGCAGGTAGTTGGGCACGGCCATCGTCGGCACGTCGCTGTGCAGCCCGTACGTGCCCTGCGGGACGACGCCGTGCCGGTAGCCGCCGCCGTACTCCCGCCGCACCGGCTCCACGAGCTCCCAGAGGTCCACCAGCCGGATGGGCACGTCCTCGGCGAGGTCCTTCACCCCCGGCGTGGACAGTCCGCCGGACCAGAAGAACGCCTCCACCGTGCCGGAGCGCAGCGCCGCGACGGACTCGTCGATGCCCATGGCGGCGTTGTCGACATCTCCCGGATCCACACCCGCGGCGAGCAGCAGCCGGCGCGCGATCAGCTCGGTGCCGGAGCCGTCCGCGCCCAGCGACACGCGTCGCCCGCGCAGGTCCTCGATGTCGGCGATGTCGGAGTCTTCCTCGACGACCAGGTGCACGAAGTCGTCGTAGACCCGCGCGACGGCCCGCAGCCGGAGCGGGACGTCGAACGGCGGCCGGCCGGTCACCGCGTCCCCCGCGGCGTCGGCGGCGCTGAACGCGAGCTGGGAGCTCCCCGACGCGAGGTCGTGCAGGTTCTCGATCGACCCTCCCGTCTCGAGAACTTCTGCGGTCACGCCGAGCCGGTCGGACAGCGCCGCGGCGAGTTCGTCGCCGTAGCCGTAGTAGATGCCCGCCGTACCGCCGCCGGAGATAACCAGATGCTCGTCGTACGTGCCGGGCTCGTCGCCCGTGCACGCGGCAGCGAGCAGGCTCACCACTGCCACGCACGCCGCTCTGCCCGCCGCTCTGCCCGCCGTACGCGTACGCCGCCACGTCATGCCTGCTCCTCCCGCGCCGAAGGCTCCATCGGAACCCGCAGGCTGACGACGAGCCCGCCACCGTCCGCCGGCGCCACGGCGAGCCGGCC
>JBMCTR010000014.1:0-12653 GCA_048622955.1 Actinomycetota bacterium | reverse complement strand
ACGCCACCGGCACCGGGCAGGTGCTGCTCGCCTTCGCCAGCCCGGAGTTCCGGGAAGAGGTGCTGGCGACGAAGCTGCGCAGGTTCACCCCCAAGACGATCACTGACCCGGACGCGTTGCGGCGCTCCCTCGTCGAAGTCCGCCAGACCGGTGTGGCGATCGCCGAAGGGCAGCTTTGGCCGGACGACGCCCTTGCCGTGGCGGTGCCGCTGCGCGGCCCGAAGGACCAAGTGGTGGCCGCGATGGGCGTGACACTGAAGGCTGGCTCCGCGTCACCACGCACACTCGTTCCCGCCCTGGCAGCGACGGCGCGGGCGATCTCGCGCGCCCTCGGCGCACCGTCGGCGACGTCGCCGCACGGTCAGACGACTGGCCCCGCGGGCCACCCGAGCAGCTACCCGTCCGAGGACGCAAAGAGCGGTCTCAGGTCCGCATAGCTCGATACTGAGTCGCGACCGCGGTCAGTTAGGTGCGCAGGTATTCGCGGAGCTGGTGCATGCACTGGTCGAGCAGCGCCTGCAGGGATGCAGTGGGGTCTTCAAGCCATTGCTCGTACGCGGTGAGCGCGAGGGCGAGGCTGACGTGGCCGACCGTCCGGGGAAGGAGGTCGTCCGGGGCGAGGCCCTGCCGGCGTGCGACGTACTCGGCGATGACGTCTCGCCACTGGGCGTAGCGCAGTACGGAGTGTGCCTGCAGGGCCGGCGTCCGCAGGATGAGCCGCATCCGCTCGCGGTGCGGCGGCTGCGCGTCGGCGGGGAACCGGTTGAACCGCAGGACGGCGCGGTGAACGGCCTCGTGCAGCGGCAGGTCCGCAGGGCTCTCGTCGAGGATTCGCCGGAAATGGTCGAGGGTGCGGTCGAACTGCCCCCACGGGATGTCGTTCTTGGACTCGTAGTAGCGGAAGAGCGTCCGCCGCCCGACCCCGACCGCGTCGGCGATCGCCGCCATGGTCGTGCCCTCGAAGCCGCGCTCGGCGAAGAGCCGGAAGGCGGCCTGCTCGATCTCGCCGTGCGTGGTCGCGACCGGTCGTCCGAGCGTGGCGCCGCGCGGGCCCTGTCGGGTGGTGGTCATCGCCCCGAAATCTAGCAAGTCGCGGTCACGAGCCCCTTTCTTTTTGGCGCAGAGTGCCATTACTATCTGCCGAAACCGCGCCGACCGCTACTCGAAGGAGAGGCAATATGACCAGCGCCGAGCCGCGCACCGAGGCCACCGACGCCGCCCACGGCCCCGACATCACGGACGTCACCGAGGAGGAGAGCCCGGTCACGGCCGAGTCCCTGATCGAGGAAGTCTCGATCGACGGCATGTGTGGCGTGTACTGAGCAGCCGGGATCTCGCCATGAGCGATGCAGCGACCGCGATGCTCGACCAGTCCTGGCGGCTGTCACCGTCGGCGGCGTTGCGCCCCGAGCCGTTCGGCGCGCTCGCCTACCACTTCGGCAACCGCCGGCTGACCTTCCTGAAACGGCGCGACCTGGTGGAGGTCGTCCGCTCGCTCGCCGACCACCGCGACGTCCGGTCGGCGCTGGCCGCCGCCGGAGTTCCCGAGGCGCAGTGGCCGGCATACCTGGGGGCGCTGCAGGGCCTCGCCGAGGCCGACCTGATCCGCCGCGACGACGCAGCCCGCCCCACAACAGGAGCGGAGGTCCCGGCATGACCGTGCTCGACGCCCCTGACGTCCGCCGGCGCCCGGCGACCGGCTCGCTCGTCGAGCAGTTCGAGTACGGGCTGGACGCGCCGATCTGCCTGACGTGGGAGCTGACGTACGCCTGCAACCTGGCCTGCGCCCACTGCCTGTCGTCCTCCGGCCGCCGCGACCCACGTGAGCTGACGACCGAGCAGTGCGAGCGCGTGATCGACGAGTTGCAGCGGATGCAGGTGTTCTACGTCAACGTCGGCGGGGGAGAGCCGACGATCCGCCCGGACTTCTGGCACCTGCTGGACTACGCCGTGGACCACCGGGTCGGGGTGAAGTTCTCGACCAACGGGGTGCGGATCAGCCCGCAGCGGGCGCGGTACCTGGCCGCGACCGACTATGTCGACGTGCAGGTCTCCCTCGACGGCGCGACGGCGGACGTCAACGACTACATCCGGGGGCCGGGCTCGTACGACACCGCGGTGACCGCTCTGGAGAACCTCGCGGAGGCCGGGTTCGCCGACGCGAAGCTGTCGGTCGTGGTGACCCGGCACAACATCGCACAGCTGGACGAGTTCAAGGAGCTTGCCGACCGGTACGGCGCCACGCTGCGGCTGACCCGGCTGCGCCCGTCGGGCCGCGGCGTGGACGTGTGGGACGAGCTGCATCCGCTGCCGGAGCAGCAGCGGGTGCTGTACGACTGGCTGATGGCGCACGGCGAGAACGTGCTGACCGGCGACTCCTTCTTCCACCTGGCCGCGTTCGGCGAGAGCCTGCCCGGGCTCAACCTGTGCGGCGCGGGCCGGGTGGTGTGCCTCATCGACCCGGTCGGGGACGTGTACGCCTGCCCGTTCGCGATCCATGACACCTTCTGGGCCGGCAACGTGCTCGACGACGGCGGGTTCCAGCAGGTGTGGCAGCACTCGCCGCTCTTCCAGCGGCTGCGCGAGCCGCAGGCCGGGGGAGCGTGCGCGTCCTGCTCGTTCTACGACACCTGCCGAGGCGGGTGCATGGCGGCGAAGTTCTTCACCGGCCTGCCGTTGGACGGCCCCGACCCCGAGTGCGTGAAGGGGCACGGTGAGGCGGCCCTGGCGAACGAGCGGACCGTCCCGGCTCCGAGCCAGGATCACTCCCGACGCACGCCGGAGCGCCGCCGGCCGGTGCTGGTGCAGATCGGCCGCCGTCCGCCCGATGCGGTCGCGCAACCGGCATCGCCGCCCGTGTCGGCGTGTGCGGAGCACCCGCTCGCCGGCTTCACCCCCGATCGGGACGGTCAGTGATGGCGAGGAATCCCTGGGCCCGCAACCCCTGGTTCGAGTCCGTCGCGGTGGCGCAACGGCGGGCGCGCAAGCGGCTGCCGTCGTCGGTGTACGGCGCGCTGCTGGCCGGCTCGGAGCGCGGACAGTCCTATGAGGACAACATCGCGGCCTTCACGGAGCTCGGCTTCGCCCCGCACGTGGCCGGCGCATCGGGGGAGCGGTCGATGGCCACCGAGGTGATGGGCCAGGAGATCTCGCTCCCGGTGGTGATCTCACCCACGGGGGTGCAGGCGGTGCACCCCGACGCCGAGGTGGCGGTCGCGCGCGCCGCGGCGGCGAGAGGTACCGCGATGGGGCTGAGCTCGTTCGCGAGCAAGCCGATCGAGGAGGTCGTCGCCGCGAACCCGAAGACGTTCTTCCAGATGTACTGGATGGGCTCCAAGGACGCGATGCTCAAGCGGATGGAGCGGGCCCGCGCCGCCGGGGCGGTGGGGATCATCGCGACGCTGGACTGGTCGTTCTCCCACAGCAGGGACTGGGGGAGTCCGGAGATCCCGGAGAGGATCGACGTTCGCACGGCGCTGCGGTTCGCCCCGCAGGTGCTGCGCCGGCCGCGATGGGCGTGGCGGTTCGCCCGGGCCGGGAACATGCCGGACCTCACCGTGCCGAACATCCCCACCGACGGCGCAGCGCCGCCCCCGTTCTTCGGCGCGTACGGCGAGTGGATGCAGACGCCCGTCCCGACGTGGGAGGACGTGGCGTGGTTGCGCGCGCAGTGGGACGGGCCGTTCCTGCTCAAGGGCGTATGCCGCATCGACGACGCCAGGCGCGCCGTCGACGCCGGCTGTACGGCGATCTCCGTGTCCAACCACGGCGGGAACAACCTGGACGGCACCCCGGGATCGATCAGGATGCTCGGGCCGATCGCGGATGCCGTCGGCCGGGACGTCGAGGTGTTGCTGGACGGCGGCATCCGCCGTGGCTCGGACGTGGTCAAGGCGCTCTGCCTCGGGGCCCGCGCGGTGCTGATCGGCCGCGCCTACCTCTGGGGGCTGGCCGCCAACGGGCAGGCGGGCGTGGAGAACGTGCTGGACATCCTTCGCGGCGGCATCGACTCGACGCTACTGGGCATGCGGGAGTCGTCGATCCACGACCTGACTCCCGGGCACCTGGTGATTCCGGACGGTTTCCACCGCGCCCTCGGCGTCCCGTCCGACGCGCCCGTCGAGCAGGTCGGGCCGTGAGCAGGCTCGCGACGGCCACATGGAAAGACGTCCGGGACCGCCCGCTCGTCCTGGTGCCCGTCGGGTCCGTCGAGCAGCACGGTCCGCACCTGCCGCTCGACACCGACGCGGTCGTCGCCGAGGGGGTCACCGCACGTGTGGCGCAACTGCTCGGCGACGAGCACGTGTTCGTCGCGCCGGTGCTGGCCTACGGCGCCAGCGGTGAGCACCAGATGTTCGCCGGGACGTCGTCCATCGGCACCGATGCGCTACGCCTCCTGGTCCTCGAGCTGGTCCGGTCCATGAGCACCTGGGCGGGCAGGATCGTCCTGGTCAACGGGCACGGCGGCAACGTCACCGCGTTGGCCGGCGCCGTGGTCCGGTTGCTGGACGAGGGCCGTGACGTGGGGTGGGCGCCCTGCACGTCCGACGGGGGAGACGCGCACGCCGGGTACACCGAGACCTCGCTGATGCTGCATCTACGGCCGTGGGCGGTGCGGCTCGACCGTGCCGAGCCCGGCAACACGACGCCGCTCGAGCAGCTGTGGCCGGCTCTGCTCCGGGAGGGGGTGGCAGCGGTATCGGCGAACGGAGTGCTCGGCGACCCGGCCGGCGCCAGCCGTGCTGCGGGTGCGCGCTGCCTGGAGGCCATGGCCGGTGACCTCGCTGCGCTGATCCGGGAAGGCCGTACCGACTCGCGAGGCATGCTGTACGGCGCGGAGGCGTTGGCGCCGTGAGCGGCAGAGTCGCCCTCGTCACCGGCGCCGCCCGCGGCATCGGCGCCGCCACCGTGAGGCTGCTCGCCGGCCAGGGCTACTCGGTTCTGGCCCTCGACTGGTGCGCCGGGGACGACCCACCGTCCACCGTGCCCTACCGGCAGCCCACCACAGCCGATCTCCAGCAGGTCGCGAGGGAGGCGGGCGATGTCGTGCCGTACGTCGCCGACGTCCGGGACCGGGCGGCGCTGGAGGCCGCGGTGGCCGACGCCGTACAGCGCTGGGGCAGGCTCGACGTCGCGGTCGCGGCCGCCGCGGTGATGCTGGGCGGGCGCCCGCTCTGGGAGACGCCCCCCGCCGACCTGGCAACCCTGTGGGGGATCGACGCTCTCGGCGTGTGGAACACCGCCGCCGCGGCGGTACCCGCGATGCTCGCCAACCCAGAGCCCCACGGCTGCCGGTTCGTCGCGGTCGCGTCCGCCGCCGGCAGCCACGGCCTGTTCCGGCTGGCCGGCTACAGCGCCGCGAAGCATGCGGTGGTCGGCATCGTCAAGGGACTCGCGGCGGACCTGGTCGGCACCGGCGTCACCGCGGCCGCGGTCTCACCCGGTGCGACCCGCACCGAGATGCTCACCCATACCGCGAGCATCTACGAGCTGGAGCGCCCCGACGAGTTCGGCGAGCACCATTTGATGCGACGGCTGCTGGAGCCCGAGGAGATCGCCGCCGCCATCGGCTTCTGCTGCTCTCGCGAAGGCGCCGCGGTCAACGGCTCGGTCCTCGAGGCACAGGACGGATTCCCAGGATGAGGCGACCCCCCGCTGCGGACGTCCTTCCTGACGGATTCCATGTCCGCCTCAACCCCCGGACCAGGGTGTACGACGGCGGGCGGACCCTCGTCGGCGGCGCGCCGGCCACCGCCGCCTTTCTCACCGGGGCCGCCGGCCGGATGCTGGACGGACGGGACATCCGGGTCCGGGACGCCGGCTCGCGGGCACTCGCCGACCGGTTGCTCGAGCTCGGCATGGCCGACCCTGTCGCCGGCGAGCTTGCGCCGGTCGGCCTCGAGTCGGTCACGGTCGTCATACCGGTCCGCGACCGGTGCCGGCAGCTCGACCTGTTGTTGCGCAGCGTTCCCGGCGGTGTCCGGGTTATCGTCGTCGACGACTGTTCGGCCGACCCGGAGGAGATCGCCACGGCCGCTGCCGCCCACGGTGCCGACGTCGTGCGGCAACGGGTCAATCTGGGGCCGGCCGCGGCCCGCAACACCGGGCTCGAGCAGGTGCGCACGCCGTACGTCGCGTTCGTCGACTCGGACGTCACGTTGGCGCCTGACACGCTCGCGATTCTGTTGCGGCACTTCCACGACCCGAAGGTCGCGCTCGCGGCGCCCAGGATCCTCGGCCGCAACCCGGCCGCCGGCGAGACCTGGATCAGCCGCTACGAGAACGGTCGGGCCTCACTGGACCTCGGCCGTCATCCCGCGCTGGTCAGACCCCGCGCGCCGGTCGCGTGGCTGCCCAGCGCCTGTGTCGTCGCCAGGGTGGCGGCCCTCGGCGACGGCTTCGACGCCGGCATGCGGGTCGGCGAGGACGTCGACCTCGTCTGGCGGCTCGCCCGGCAGGGCTGGCGGGTCCGCTACGAGCCCGCGGCCGCAGTGCATCACGAGAACCGGACCGGGTTTGCCGAGTGGTGGGCCCGCAAGCTCTACTACGGAACCGGCGCCCAGCCGCTCGCCGAGCGCCACGGCCGCGACGTCGCCCCTGCGGTGCTGTCGCCATGGGCCACCGCCTTCGCCGCCGGAGTGCTGACGCAGCACCGCTGGTCGCTGGCAGCGGGAGGTGTTGTCGCGCTGTCGGCCTTCCACCGGATCGCCGGGCGGGTCGGGGCGAGCGGTCAGTCCGGCCGGATCGGCCTGCGGCTGACGGCCGGGGGAGCGGCGGCCGCGCTGATGCAGGGCAGCGCACTGATGCTGCGGCACTGGTGGCCGGCAGCGGCCGTGGGCAGCGTGTTCTCGCGGCGGCTTCGCCGGGCGCTCGTGGCCGCGGCGGTCGTCGACAGCGCCGTCGAGTATGCGCGGACCGACACCGACCTTGATCCGCTCCGGTTCGCCGTCGCCCGGCGGCTCGACGATCTCGCCTACGGCACGGGCGTCTGGCTCGGCGCGCTCCGACGGCGATCAGTGAGATGCCTGCTGCCGGATGTCACGGCCGGTTCCGCCGCTCGCCGGTAGCTTCGGTAGCTTTCCGTCTTCTGGAAATGGTCTTTCGTGCAGCGAAAAACTGCCCCGCACGCGCACGTGGGGCGCCTTACCTTGGTGGACACGAACTTCTCGACGAAGAGGAGACGACCATGAAGACTCAAGCCGCGGTGCTGTGGGAGTACGGCAAGGACTGGCAGACCGAGGAGCTCGAGCTCGACGACCCGCACGAGGGCGAAATCCTCGTACGCCTGGCGGCGACGGGGCTGTGCCACTCGGACGAGCACGTCCGCATCGGAGACCTCCCGATGCAGGGCCTGCCGGCCATCGGCGGGCACGAGGGCGCCGGCGTCGTGGAGCGGGTAGGCCCGGAGGTGACCGGCGTGCGCGAGGGCGACCACGTCGTGCTCAGCTTCATCCCGGCCTGCGGGCGCTGCTGGTGCTGCGCCAGCGGTCACCAGAACCTGTGCGACGAGGGCGCCGAGCTCACCGTCGGCCTGCAGCGGGACGGCAGCTCGCGGCACCACGTCCGGGGCCAGGATGCACGGCTGATGTGCCTGCTGGGGACGTTCGCGCCGTACACGGTGGTCCGGGAGTGGCCGACTCTGCGCTGATCACCGTGGACGTCACGACCGGGACGATCATCGGTGAGGCCATCTCACTGGTGGGCAAGCTGGGGACGGTGGCGCTGACCTCCCTCGGACCGGTCACCGACGACCAGGTCGTGATGCCGATGTTCGAGATGGCCGCCTTCCAGAAGAGCGTCGTCGGCTGCCTGTTCGGCAACGCCAACCCGCGGTACGACATCCCTCGCCTCCTCGACCTGTACCTGCGCGGCGACCTCATGCTCGACGAGCTCGTCACCCGCACCTACCCGTTCGAGGACCTCAACCAGGGCTACGAGGACATGCGCACGCACCGCAACGTCCGCGGAATGATCCGCTTCGACTGAAGCCGCGCGCCTTCGCCCTCGTTAGTGCGTGCCGTGCGGGCGGGACATCATCCACGACTTGTGCGCGGGGATCTTCGCGTCGATGACCAGGGGCCGGTCGCGTGGCCCGTCCAGCCACGGGTGCACCGCGTCGAGGTCGGCGATGGAGCGGACGGTGATGGCCTCGCAGCCGTAGCCGCGGGCGATGGCGGCGATGTCCGTCTCCGGGAAGCGGACGGTGTCCAGCTTGTCGGTCTCGTGGTCGAAGATATTGACCTCGGCGCCGTAGGCGTCGTCGTTGAACACGATGACGGCCATTCCCATGCGCAGCCGCACTGCGGTGTCGAGCTCGACGAGCGTCATCAAGAAGGCGCCGTCGCCGGTGCCCAGGACGGGCATCCGGTCCGGCTGGGCCACGCCGGCGCCGATCGCCGAGGACAACCCCAGGCCGATGGACTGGAAGGACAGCGGGATGCAGTAGCCGCGCTGGTCCGGCACCCGCAAGTGCGCCCCGGCGTAGCAGTTCACGTTGCCGCCGTCGGTGACCACGACGCGCTCGATGGGGAGCATCGCGTCAAGAGCGTTGATCAGCTCCTGAGGGTCGATCCGGCCGGGCTCGCGCAGCGGGGTGAACGACTGGTCCTTCCAGTAGCGGACCGCCTGCACGCGCTCGTGGATCTCCCGGGTGCGGTAGCCGACCCGGCCGGGATAGCGCTGGGCGACCCCATCGGCAGCGGCCGCGGCGACCAGTGCGGCATCGCCGAGGACGCCGACGTCCACGGGGCGGTGGAAACCGATCGCCGCCCCGCGGTCATCGACCTGTACCACCGTCGTGTCCCGCACCAGGCTGCCCTCGCGGGTGGTCCACTTGTTCAATCCGGCGCCGAAGGCCACCAGGACATCAGCGTCCGCGATGAGCTCGGCCGCCCCCTCGGTGGCGAAGCCGCCCATGATGTCCAGCGCCCACTCGTCGCCGACGAACAACCCGCGGCCTGCGGCGGAGGTGGCCAGCAGCGCGCCGGAGACCTCCGCCAGCCGGCGCAGCTCCGCTGCCGCTCCCCAGGCGCCGCGGCCGCCGACGATCACCGGTTTCTCGGCCGTCCCGAGGGCATCGACGAGCTTGTCGACCGCGTCCGGAGACGGGCCCGGGGGCAGCATGACCGGGACGGGCGGGACGTCGGCGGCATCGAAGTCGACGTGCTCGTCCTGGATGTCCACCGGCATCGACAGCACCACGGTGGCGCGCTTGAGCCGCGCGGTGTGGAACGCCCTCGCCGCGTCCGTGACCGCGGAGGCGGCCGAGTGGATCCGCATCGGCACCGCCCCGATCGCGGCGACGGCCGCGTCCTGGTCGATGTAGAAGTTGTCAGTGACGTCGCCGCTCGCGGTGTCACCGGTCACGACGAGCACGGGGGTGTGGCACTTCGCAGCCTCGGTGATGCCGGTCATCGCGTTCGTCAGGCCACAACCTTCATGGACGCTGATGATCGACACATCACCGGTCGCTCTGCTGTAGGCATCGGCCATGCACGCCGCGCCCATCTCGTGCCGGGCGGCCGTGAATGGCACGTCAGCGTCGATCAGCGCGTTCGTGACGTGGAAGTTGCTGCTCCCGACCACGCCGAAGACGTGCGAGGCGCCCAGTTCGGCGATCGTCCGTCCGGCGGCTTCGGCGACTGTGATCCGTTCGGTCATCGTCCGTCCCTCACTCAGGCCCGATCCGACCTTGTCATGGCCAACGTGCCGTTCAAGACCGGGTTGCACAGGGCGGAAGTGCCGCCGCGATCGCGGCCCCCGCTGCAATACCGTGACCGCGATGGACGTGTCGTTCGGCACCATCTGGGAAGGTATCGCCGACGCGCTGCCGGAGGCGGTCGCGGTCCGCTCGCCGGACATGACCCTCACCTACGCGCAGTTCGATCAGCGGGCCGCCCGGCTGGCGGCGTCCATGCGGGAGCACGGAGCGGGACCGGGCTCGACGGTCGCCTGCTACCTGTACAACAGCCCGCAGTACCTGGAGACCGTGTTCGCGGCGTTCAAGCTCGGCGCAACCCCGGTGAACGCCAACTACCGGTACCGGGGAGCCGAGTTGACCGAGTTGCTCGCCGACGCCGAGGCCGAGGTGCTGGTCTACTCCGCAACGCTTTCCGACGCGGTCCAGCACGCCGCGGCGCACGTGCCCAGCCTGCGGCTGCTGGTGCAGGTCGGCTCCGCCGGGTTGCCTGAGGTGAGCGGCGCTGCCGCGGTGGTGTCGTACGACGAGGTGCAGTCGACCGCCCCGCCGTTGCCGCATGCAGCCAGGCCGGGCACGGACCGGCTCTTCATGTACACCGGCGGGACGACAGGCCGGCCCAAAGGGGTGGTCTGGCAACTCGGCGAGTTGCTGCACGGCCTCGCGTTCGCGACCTACGGCGCGCTCGGACGGCCGACACCCGGGACCCTGGCCGAGGCCGTCGACACCGCGGCAGCGGTGTACGCCGAGGGCGGGCAACGGGTGTCGCTGCCGGTGGTCCCGCTGATCCACGCCACCGGGCTGTTCAACACGTTCGGCACGCTCCTGACCGCCGGCGAGGTTATCTTTACCGGGGCCACCAGCCTCGATCCGGACCGGGTCTGGCAGGCGGTACAGGACCACCGGGTGACCAGCCTCCTGATCGCGGGCAATGCGATCGCGCGGCCGCTGGTCGATGCCCTGGTCGCCGCCGAGCAGTCCGGCCGGCCGTACGACCTGTCGTCGGTGCGCACGATCATCAGTTCCGGGACCAGCTTCACCGACGACCTCAAGGCCGCCCTCCACCGGCGCGGCACGGTGACGATCTACGACGGCCTCGCCGCCAGCGAGGGCGGGCCGTTCGCGTTCGCCGTCACCACGTCCGAGGCGGACCTGCCCGGCCGGCTGCGGCCCGTTGAGGGGACGATGGTCATCGACGACGCGGACCAGCCTCTTGCTCCAGGCAGCGAGGCGACGGGCGTGCTGGCGTTCAGTGGGGCATTGCCGCTGGGTTACCACAACGATCCCGAACGGACGGCAGCGACATACCGGACCATCCAGGGACGCCGGTGTGTGGTGGTGGGCGACTACGTCCGGTACGAGCCCGACGGCTCGCTACGCTTCCTCGGCCGGGGCAGCGAGGTGATCAACACCGGTGGGGAGAAGGTCTATCCCGGCGAGGTCGAGGAGTGCCTGCTAGCGCATCCATCGGTCGTTGACGCGGCGGTGGCCGGGGAGCCCGATCACACCTGGGGAGAGCGGGTTGCGGCGGTCGTCGCAGTTGACCCGGACGCCGCCGAACTCACCGAGCGTGAGCTGGTGGACTGGCTGCGCCCTCGCCTGGCCGGCTACAAGCTGCCGCGCCGGCTGCTCCTGGTGGGCGCGCTGCCGCGTACCCCGACGGGAAAGGTGGAGGTCAGTCGCGTACGCGAGCTACTACGCGAGGGGGAGGTGTCGCGGTAGCCGAAGTCGCCGTCCACCCAGGGCCATTTTCATCGACGCAGTAGAGGAGCACGCGAAATGAAAGCCGTCCGGCTGCACGCCTTCAACGAACTTCCCAAGGTGGAGGAGGTCCCGGAGCCTGAGGTCACCGGTCCGTTCGACGTGATCGTGCGCATCGGTGGCGCGGGACTGTGCCGTACCGACGTCCACTTCATGCAGGGGGACATGGGGGACCGGTCCCATCTACTGCCCATGACTCTCGGGCACGAGAACGCGGGGTGGGTGCACGAGGTGGGAACGGCCGTCACCAACGTGGCGCCGGGCGACGCCGTGATCTGCCACCCGATCGTCCCCTGCGGCCTGTGCCGCCCGTGCCGTGACGGCGACGACGTGCACTGCACCGCCCGTCGCTCCACGGGCTTGGACCACGACGGCGGCTTCGCCGAGCTTCTCAAGACTTACGCCCGGTCCGTGATCAAGTTGCCGGACGGCGTGGAGCCCGCGGAGGTGGCCGGCCACGCTGACGGCGGGCTCACCGCCTACCACGCGGCCAAGAAGGCGAACACCATGGGCTTGCTGTATCCGGGCAGCCGCACGGTCGTGATCGGCGTGGGCGGGCTCGGGCACGTCGGCATCCAGGTGCTGAAGGCGATCAGTGCCACCGAGGTGATCGCGATCGACGTCGTGGACGAGGCGCTGGAGCTGGCCAAGGAGTGCGGCGCGGACCACACCGTGCCCGCCGATGACCGCCAGGTCGAGACGGTGCTGGAGCTCACCGACGGAACCGGCGCCCAGGCCATCCTCGACTACGTGGGTGACGGCGGCTCGACGAGCGCCGGCTTCAAGATGCTGGGCCGTGCCGGCAGCTACTTCGTCGTCGGATACGGCGAGATGATCAACGTGTCCACGATGGACGTGATCCGCACCGAGCGCAACTTCATCGGCAACTTCATCGGACGCTACAACGAGCTCGCCGAGTTGATGGCGCTGGCCAAGCAGGGCAAGGCGACGATGCACTCGCGGATGTACGACCTGGAGGCTGGTCCGGACGCATTCTCCGACCTGATCGGGGGGCGCATCCGCGGCCGCGGCATCCTCGTCCCGCCAACCGGTTGAGCGCCGGCGCGGCGCCGTCCGCGGCCGCGCCGGAGTCGCGGGCCACGATTCGTGCCCCGGCGTCGCGGTTGGCATCGCGCAGTCTCGGAGGGCACGCTGTGTCCTATCGCCAGTCGGTGCGGAGACGCCAGGGAGCCTT
>JBMCTR010000013.1:0-12655 GCA_048622955.1 Actinomycetota bacterium | reverse complement strand
CTCAACCCGTGGGTGGTGATGCTGCACTTCATGTGCTCGGCCGCCCTGATCGGCGTGGCGACGGTACTCGTGCGCCGGGCGCAGCGGCCGCTGGGCGAACTGCCCGACCGGCTCGGCTCCACCTGGCTCGCGCGGCTCGCACTGGCCGGCGTGGTCACTGCATACCTCGCCGTGTACCTCGGCACGATCGTCACCGGCAGCGGCCCGCACGCGGGCGACCCGAACTCGCCGCGCACCGGGTTCGACGTGGCGAGCGTGGCCCAACTCCACGCGCACGCGGTGGCCCTGCTGGTCGGTCTCACCGTCGGCCTCTACGCCGCCGCCAGGGCCGTCGGCTCGCCCGGGCGGCTGGCCAGCGCGGTGATCGTGCTGCTCGGCGTGGAGTTGGCCCAGGGGGTCGTCGGGGCGGTGCAGTACGTCCTGGGACTGCCCGTGTTGCTGGTCGGGCTGCACATGCTCGGCGCCGCCCTGCTGGTGGCCGCCGCGGTCGACACATGGCTGGCCTCCCGCTGGCTGCCGTCCCGCCGCGGCTGAGCGGGAGCTGGCGACCCGCGACTCCCGAGCGCTTGGTCCCCGGCGCACAGCTCACCAGGAGCGGGTCATGCTCTCCCAGAACGGAGCCGCGATCCGCAGCCTCCGTGCCGTGGACGAGTCGGTCGGCGCGGCAAGATGCACCTTGGCGAGCGAGGCGATCGTGCCGGCGTCGTCGACCGGCACCACGACGTCCGCCCATGCGCCGTCCGGCGCGACCACGACCAGCCTCGTGCCGCCCTCCCCCACCGGAGCGGAGTAGCCGGTCACCGAGGCACCGCGCTCGGCGCCGTGTGCCTCGGCGAACCCGCGCACCCGGCGGGCGTACGACACCGTGCGCAGCGGTACGGCTTCTGCGGGGAACCGTCTGGCGAGCCCCGGCAGCGCGGCCGCGAGCGCCAGCCCGGACGCGATTCCGAGGACGACCTCAGCGGCGACGACGGCCGTCACCAGCCCGAGCACACCCGCTGGGCCAGCGAGCACGCCCCACGGGGCCGACGGCAGCACCACCCCTTCCGGCGCGGGAAGATCCGGCTCGTTGTTCCGCCAGATCAGGGCATCCATCGCCACCAGGATCAGCCCGACGATCCCGAGGATCGCCACGGCCGTACCCGGATCTGCGGCGACGGCCCAGACCACGGAGATCACGATGACCAGCAGGCCGGTGAGCCCGAGAAGGCGATCGCGCACGGCGGCAGCCTAGGCACCGCCGCGCTGCGGCGTCCACCCGTCAGCCGAACAGCAGTACGTCCACGCCCACCGCGCCGAATACCGCCGCCAGGTAGGTGATCGACCCGTGGAACAGCCGCATCGCCTTGAGGCTCGCCCCGGAGGCGTCGTGCCGAGCGCGGACCCACAGCCGGTGCGCCTCGGCCAGGAACCACAGGCCCGCCAGCGCCGCCAGCACGAGGTAGAGCCAGCTCAGCCCGGCCACCCACCACAGCGCGAGCGACGTTGCGACCATCGCCCACGAGTACGCCAGGATCTGCCTCGCGACCCGCTCCGCCGGCGCGACCACCGGCAGCATGGGCACGGCGGCCCGCTCGTAGTCGTCGCGGAAGCGCATCGCCAGCGGCCAGTAGTGCGGCGGCGTCCAGAAGAACACGATGAGGAACAGCAGCACCGGAGGCCAGTCCAGCGACCCGGTGACCGCCGCCCAGCCGATGAGCGTAGGAAGACACCCGGCCACGCCGCCCCACACGATGTTCTGTGCGGTCCGCCGCTTGAGCAGCACGGTGTAGACGACGACGTAGAACAGGTTCGCGACGAGCGTCAGCATCGCCGCCAGCGGGTTGACGAACGCCAGCATCAGCGCCAGGGCGGCCGCCAGCATGGTCGCGGCGAACACCGCTCCGGCCACCGGCGTGATCACACCACTGGCCACCGGCCGGCGCCGGGTCCGCCGCATCCGGATGTCGATGTCGCGCTCGAGAACCTGGTTGAACGCGTGCGCGCTGCCGGCGGCGAGCGTCCCGCCGGCGAGCGTCGCGGCCACCAGCCCGAACGGCGGCAGACCGCGTTCCGCGAGCACCATCGCCGGCAGGGTCGTCACCAGCAGAAGCTCCACGACCCGCAGCTTCATCAGCGACACGTACGCCGCCACCACGGACCGCCGCCGCACGACCCGGTCGCGGCCCGCCGTGCTCGCCGGCAGGGACGGCTTCACAGCAGTCACGGGTACCTCACGGCTGCGGGGACGGCGGACGGCGAATGCCACTGACGCACGCCGCCGAGTCTAGCCACCGACGGTGCCACCCACGCTCCGCCGGTCCCTTCCCTCGCTGCCCGGCCGGGGCCTCGGTAGGCTCGTTGTCGATTCGATCTCACGCGAGCCGTCCCATCACGCCGCGCCGAGAGGAGCCGAACGCCGGTGAGCGAGCAGACCACCACACTCGGCTGGACCGACCTCGACCGCCGCACGGTCGACACCGTCCGGGTTCTCGCGATGGACGCGGTCGAGAAGACGGGCAACGGCCACCCCGGGACCGCGATGAGCCTGGCGCCGGCGGCGTTCCTGCTGTTCCAGCGCCATCTGCGGCACGACCCGTCGGACCCGGGCTGGCTGGGCAGGGACCGGTTCGTGCTCTCCGCCGGCCACTCCAGCCTGACGCTGTACATCCAGCTCTACCTGTCCGGCTACCCGGTGACGCTCGACGACATCAAGGCGCTGCGGACGTGGGGTTCCATCACCCCCGGCCACCCCGAGAACCACCTGACCCCCGGCGTCGAGACCACGACCGGGCCGCTCGGCCAGGGCGTGGGCAACGCGGTGGGCATGGCGATGGCCGCCCGGCGCACTCGGGGACTGCTCGATCCGGACGCCGCGCCCGGCGAGAGCCCGTTCGACCACACGATCTACTGCCTGGCGTCCGACGGCGACATGGAGGAGGGCGTCGGCGGTGAGGTCTCGTCCATCGCGGGCACCCAGCGGCTGGGCAACCTGATCCTGATCTGGGACGACAACCAGATCTCGATCGAGGACGACACGAGCGTCGCGTTCACCGAGGACGTCGCCGCCCGGTACGCCGGCTACGGCTGGCACGTGCAGACGGTCGACTGGCGGGGCTCCGACGGGCCGTACCACGAGGACGTGGAGGCGCTGCACCGGGCGATCGAGAGCGCCAAGGCCACCACCGACCGCCCGTCGTTCATCAGGCTGCGGACGATCATCGGCTGGCCGGCGCCCACCAAGCAGGACACCGGGGCGATCCACGGCGCCAAGCTCGGCGGTGAGGAGGTGGCGGCCACCAAGCGCATCCTCGGGTTCGACCCGGACGAGCAGTTCCCCGTGGCCGAGCAGGTGCGCGAGCACGCCCTCGCCGTCCGCGACAGGGCCGCGAAGGTACGCACCGCCTGGGAGGAGCGGTTCGCCGCCTGGCGCGCGGCCAACCCCCAGCGCTCCGTCCTGCTCGACCGCCTTCGTGCGGGCCGGCTGCCCGACGGGTGGACCGCCGCGCTCCCGGAGTTCGAGCCGGGCACGGACGTCGCCACCCGGAAGGCCTCCGGCGAAGTGCTGTCCGCTCTCGCGCCGCGACTCCCCGAACTGTGGGGCGGCTCGGCCGACCTCGCCGGCTCCAACAACACCACGCCCAAGGGGGAACCCAGCTTCTTCCCGCCGGACCGCTCGAGCAAGGAGTTCGCCGGCGACTGGTACGGCCGGGTGCTGCACTTCGGCGTCCGCGAGCACGCCATGGGCACGATCCTCAACGGCATCGCGCTGCACGGGCTCACCCGGCCGTACGGCGGGACGTTCCTGGTGTTCAGCGACTACATGCGCCCAGCCGTCCGGCTGGCCGCGCTGATGGGGCTGCCCGTCACCTACGTGTGGACGCACGATTCCATCGGCCTCGGCGAGGACGGCCCGACCCACCAGCCCGTCGAGCACCTCGCGGCCCTGCGCGCCATCCGCGGGCTGGACGTCGTCCGGCCCGCCGATGCCAACGAGACGGCGGTCGTGTGGCGCACCGTCCTCGAACGGCACGCCTCCGACCACCCGCGACCGGCCGGGATCTGCCTCACGCGGCAGAACGTTCCGACGTTCCCGCGCGGGGCGGGCGGGTTCGCCGCCGCGGACGGGGCCGCCCGGGGTGCGTACGTGCTCGCCGACGCCGACGGCGAGCCGGACGTGATCCTGATCGGTACCGGTTCCGAGGTGCAACTCGCGGTGGCTGCCAGGGAGTCGCTGGCCGCCGAGGGAATCAACGCGCGCGTGGTGTCGATGCCGTGCCGGGAGTGGTTCGACGAGCAGGATGCCGGGTATCGCACCAGTGTGCTGCCTTCGTCGGTCCGTGCCCGGGTGTCCGTCGAGGCCGCGGTGGCGCAAGGCTGGCGCGAGGTCGTCGGTGACGCCGGCCGGTGCGTGAGCCTGGAGCACTACGGAGCGTCCGCCGACTACCAAACGCTGTACCGCGAGTTCGGGATTACCGCCGACGCCGTGGTTGCTGCAGCGAAGGAGTCCATCGCCGTGGCCGCAGGCCAGGGTGAGTGACATCGATCTAGCTTGAGGGGACGATCCCGCATGCCCAACCCGCTACGCGAACTGTCGGACAACGGTGTCGCGATCTGGCTCGACGACCTGTCCCGCGACCGGATCGAGAGCGGTAACCTGCAGACGCTCATCGACGAGCGGTACCTCGTCGGCGTCACGTCCAACCCCACCATCTTCGAGAAGGCGGTCTCCAAGAGCAGCCTGTACGACGACGACCTGCGGGCCGCGGCCGCGTCCGGGATGGACGTCGAAGCCACCGTGCGGCAGCTGACGACCGACGACGTCCGGTCCGCCTGCGACGTGCTCGCGCCGGTCGCCCGGAGCACCGGCATCGACGGGCGGGTGTCCCTGGAGGTCGATCCCAGGATCGCCTACGAGACCCAGGTCACCATCAGGCAGGCCCACGAGTTGCGGCACACGGTGAACCGGCCGAACCTTTTCATCAAGATCCCTGCCACTGCGGAAGGCCTGCCCGCCATCACCGAGTGCATCGCCGACGGGCTCAGCGTCAACGTCACGCTGATGTTCTCGATCGAGCGCTACCGCGAGGTCATGGACGCCTACCAGGCGGGCCTCGAGCGGCGGCTCGCCGCCGGCGAGAGCCTGGCCGGCATCGAGTCGGTCGCCTCGTTCTTCGTCAGCCGGGTCGACACCGAGGTCGACAAGCGGCTCGAGTCGATCGGCACCGGCGAGGCGAAGGCGCTGCGCGGCACGGCCGCGATCGCCAACGCCCGGCTCGCCTTCCAGGCGTACGAGGACGTCGTCGCGGCGGAGCGCTGGCAGCGCCTGGAGCGTGCGGGGGCGTCGCGGCAGCGCCCGCTGTGGGCGTCCACCTCGGTCAAGAACCCCGACTATCCCGACACCATGTACGTCACCGAACTGGTGGCCGGCGGCACGGTGAACACCATGCCCGAGCAGACGCTGGAGGCCGTCGACGACCACGGCGAGATCGTCGGGGACACGATCAGGCCCAACTACGGCCACGCCCGCGAGGTGATGGACCGGCTCGCCGCGGTCGGCGTCGACTTCGACGACGTCACCCGGGTGCTGGAAGAGGAGGGCGTGGAGAAGTTCGCCACGAGCTGGAACGACCTGCTGGACTCGGTGGCCGGGAAGCTCGAGGGGCTGCGGTGAGTGACGCGCCCGTGCTCGGCCTGCCCGGCGAGCCGCCCGCCCAGGTCGTCGACACGCTCGTCGCCGACAAGGTCGCGTCCCGGATCACCTCCCGCGACGCGACGCTGTGGGGGCCCGGGGCCCAGGACGAGGCAGCGGTCCGGCTCGGCTGGGTCGCCCTGCACGAGAGCTCGCGCCCGCTGCTCGCCGAGATCGAGGCGCTGCAGGCCGAGTTGCGCGCCGACGGCCTGGATCACGTCGTGCTGTGCGGCATGGGCGGCTCGTCGCTGGCACCCGAGGTGATCACCGCCTCGGCGGGCGTTGAGCTCACCGTCCTCGACACCACCGACCCGGGGCCGGTCCGGCGCGCGCTCGCGGACCGGCTGGACCGCACGGCCGTCGTGGTCTCCAGCAAGTCGGGGACCACCGTCGAGACCGACAGCCAGCGGCGGGCGTTCGAGGCCGCCTTCCGCGACGCCGGCATCGATCCCGGCCCGCGGTTCGTCGCGGTCACCGACGAGGGCTCGCCGCTCGCCGAGCTTGCGAAGGAAGCGGGCTACCGGCGGGTGTTCCTCGCCGACCCCGCGGTCGGCGGGCGCTACTCGGCGCTGACATCCTTCGGGCTGGTGCCCAGCGGGCTCGCCGGCGCCGGCGTCGACGAACTGCTGGACGACGCCGCGGCGGTCGCCCCCGTGCTGGCCACCGACGACCCGGACAACCCGGCGCTGAGCCTCGGCGCGCTGCTCGCGGACCGGCGAGCGGTGGCGCCGGTTGCCGCCGCAGGCGCCGGCATCGTGGGGTTCGCCGACTGGGTGGAGCAGCTCATCGCCGAGTCCACCGGCAAGGACGGCACCGGCGTGCTGCCCCTCGTGGTCCCCGAAGCGCAGGGGCCCGATGTCGGCGCGTCCCCGTACGGCGGGGTGCCGCCCGTGGAGGTCGGCGGCCCGCTCGGCGCCCAGTTCCTGCTCTGGGAGTACGCCACGGCGGTCGCCGGCCGGCTGCTCGGCATCAACCCGTTCGACCAGCCCGACGTCGAGAGCGCCAAGAAGGCGGCTCGCGGCTTCCTGGATGCGCCGCCCGAACCGCAGCCGGCCGACTTCGTCGACGGGGCGGTCGAGGTGCGCGGCACGGACGGCCTGCTGGACGGCGTCGACACGCTGCCCGGAGCGCTGCAGGCGCTGCTGGACCGGCTGTCGGACGTCGGCTACCTGGCCGTCATGGCCTATCTGGACCGGACCGGCGACGACGCGGCGGCCGCAGGCGTCCGCGCACCGCTCGCCGCGCGCAGCGGCCGGCCCGTGACGTTCGGCTGGGGCCCCCGGTTCCTGCACTCGACCGGGCAGTACCACAAGGGCGGCCCTCCCACCGGTGTCTTCCTGCAGGTCACCGGCGAGGTCGCCGAGGACTTGCCGATTCCCGGCCGCCCGTTCACGTTCGGGCAGTTGATCGCCGCGCAGGCGGCCGGCGACGCCGAGGTGCTGGGCGATCTCGGGCGCCCGGTGCTCCGGCTGCACCTCACCGACCGCGCCGCCGGCATCGACCAGTTGCTCACCGCCGTAGGAGGTTGATTGCCCACCGCCGGCACGACGCACCGCAACCCGCTGCGTGACCGCCGGGACAAGCGGCTCCCGCGGATCGCCGGACCGTGCAGCCTGATCATCTTCGGCGTCACCGGTGACTTGGCGCGCAAGAAGCTGATGCCGGCGATCTACGACCTGGCCAACCGCGGCCTGCTGCCTCCGGGGTTCTCGCTGGTCGGCTTCGCCCGCCGGGAGTGGGCGGACCAGGACTTCAGCAAGCAGGTGCGGGACGCGGTGCGGGACAATGCCCGTACCCCGTTCCGGGAGTCCACCTGGCAGCAGCTGTCCCAGGGGTTCCGCTTCGTGCCCGGAGACTTCTCCGACGACGCCGCATTCGACACGCTCGAAAAGACGGTGCGCGAGTTGGACGAGTCGCAGGGCACCGGTGGCAACCACGCGTTCTACCTGTCGATCCCACCGCGGTTCTTCGACCTGGTCTGCAAGCAACTCGCGCGCAGCGGCCTGGCCGAGTCGGAGCATCCCGAGCAGTGGCGCCGGGTCGTCATCGAAAAGCCGTTCGGCCACGACCTCGCCAGTGCCCAGGAGCTCAACTCGGTCGTCGAGTCGATCTTCCCACCGGATGCGGTCTTCCGGATCGACCACTACCTCGGCAAGGAGACCGTCCAGAACATCCTCGCGCTCCGGTTCGCCAACCAGCTGTTCGAGCCGATCTGGAACTCCAACTACGTGGACCACGTCCAGATCACGATGGCCGAGGACCTCGGCCTGGAGGGCCGAGCGGGCTACTACGACGGCATCGGCGCCGCTCGCGACGTCATCCAGAACCACCTGCTGCAACTGCTGGCCCTGGTCGCGATCGAGGAGCCGGTCTCGTTCAACGCGCCGTCCCTGCGGGCCGAGAAGGAGAAGGTGCTCTCGGCCGTGCGGCTGCCGCCCGACCTGGATCTGTACACCGCGCGGGGGCAGTACGCCCACGGCTGGGCGGGCGGCATCGACGTGCCCGGCTACCTCGAGGAGGAGGGAATCCCTCCGGACTCGCGCACCGAGACGTTCGCCGCGCTCCGGCTGGACATCGACACCCGCCGGTGGGCCGGCGTCCCGTTCTACCTCCGCACCGGCAAGCGGCTGGGCAGGCGGGTCACCGAGGTCGCCGTGGTGTTCAAGCGGGCGCCGCACCTGCCGTTCGAGCGGACGGCCACCGGGGAGCTCGGCGAGAACGCGCTGGTGATCCGGATCCAGCCGGACGAGGGCACGACGATCCGGTTCGGCTCGAAGGTGCCCGGCACCGCGATCGAGGTCCGGGACGTCACGATGGACTTCAGCTACGGCCACTCGTTCACCGAGGCGAGCCCGGAGGCCTACGAGCGGCTCATCCTCGACGTGCTGCTCGGCGACCCGCCGCTGTTCCCCAGGCAGCAGGAGGTGGAGCTGTCCTGGCGGATCCTGGACCCGGTGATCGTGCGCTGGGAGAGCGGCGGTAACCCGCAACCGTACGTCGCGGGTAGTTGGGGCCCGCCGGGCGCCGACGAGATGCTCGCCCGCGACGGCAGGACCTGGAGGCGGCCGTGACCGGGTGCGGCAACCGCCGGCGGGAGAGCCGAGGCAGCCTATGATCATCGACATGCCGTCGGCGACCTCCAACGAGGTCGCGAAGCGCCTCGTCGACCTTCGCGAGGCCTACGGCGCGGTGGCGGTCGGCAGAGTCCTGACGCTGCTCCTGGTGACCGACGAGAACCACTGTGAGCCGGCGATCGCCGCCGCCAACGAGGCGAGCCACGAGAACCCGTGCCGCATCCTCGCCGTGGTGCGCGGTTCGTCCCAGGGCTCGGGACGGCTGGACGCGCAGATCCGGGTCGGGGGCGACGCGGGTGCCAGCGAGGTCATCGTGCTGCGGACCTACGGGCCGCTCACGCAGCACTCCCAGTCGGTCGTGATGCCCCTGCTGTTGCCCGATGCGCCGCTCGTCACCTGGTGGCCGGGCGAGGCCCCGGCGGTGCCGGCCGAGGATCCCGTGGGCCGGCTCGGCAGGCGCCGCATCACCGATGCCGCGGCCTGCAAGCGTCCGGACACGGCGCTGGCCGACAGGGCCGAAAGCTACCGGCCCGGCGACACCGACCTCGCGTGGACGCGCGTGACGCTCTGGCGCGCGGTGCTGGCCGCCGCGCTCGACCAGCCGCCGTACGAGACCGTCACCTCGGCGCAAGTCGTCGGAGCGGCGGAGAGCCCGAGCGCCGACCTGCTGGCCGGCTGGCTCGCGCTGTCGCTCGACTGCCCGGTGACCCGCATCGAGGCGAGCGGGACCGAGGGCGTGGTGCGGGCGCAACTGGACCGGGTGTCCGGGCCGGTCGTCCTGGACCGTCCCGGCGACGAGGAGGCGACCCTCACGGCTCCCGGGCGCGTCGACCGCCATGTCGCGCTGCCCCGCCGGACGGAGGCCGAGTGCATCGCCGAGGAACTGCGGCGGCTCGACCCGGACGAGGTGTACGGCGAGGTGGTCACGACCGGCCTGCAGCGGCTGCGGGAGAACGGGCGCGTGACCCGGACGTCCTCCGCCGGAGCGGCGTCGTGACCCGGCAGGTCGTTGTGCACCCCGATCCCTCGGTGCTGGCGGAAGCGGTGGCCGCACGCTTGATCACCCGGTTGGTGGACGCCCAGGCGGACCACGGCTCGGCCTCGCTGGTCGTGACCGGCGGCGGCATCGGCACCGCGACACTGGCTGCGGTCGCCTCGTCGCCTGCGCGGGCGGCCGTCGAGTGGGACCGGGTGGACGTGTGGTGGGGCGACGAGCGCTTCCTGCCCGCCGGGGACGCGGAGCGCAACGAGACCGCGGCCCGCGAGGCGCTGCTCGACCATGTGCCGGTCGATCCCGGGCGCGTGCACCCCATGCCGGCCGCGGACAGCAGGCTGGAGCCGGAGGATGCCGCGGCCCGGTACGCCGAGGACCTCGCCGCGGCCGCGGACGAGCGGCACGGCGCGGTGCCGGAGTTCGACGTGCTGCTGCTCGGGATGGGGCCGGACGGCCACGTCGCGTCGCTGTTCCCCGGCGAGCCCGCGCAGCATGAGGGGCACCGGACCGTTGTCGCGGTCCGGAACGCGCCCAAGCGGCCGCCCACGCGGATCTCGCTCACCATGCCGGCGATCCGGTCGGCCGCCGAGGTCTGGTTGATCGTGGCGGGCGAGGACAAGGCGGCCGCGGTGCGGGACGCCCTGGCCGGCTCAGGCGATCCTCGGCTGCCGGCCGCCGGAGCGACCGGCCGCCGGCACACCCGCTGGCTGCTGGACCGCGCCGCCGCCTCCCAGCTCGGCTGACGTTCGATCACGTTCGGCAGGGCCGCCCCTGCCGCGGCAGGCCCGCGGGCCTGTTGGCGTGGGGCTACGGCTGGGGGTCACTCCAACTCCGCGAGTCGCGCGGCGGCGCGGTCGAGCAACTCCGGCACGTCCTCGGACCGAAGCTCGCCCTCCGCCGGCGACAGCTCGCGGACCATGATGACGGCGATGGAAGAGCCGTTGATTGCCGCACCGAGGTGGAATCCGCCGGACTCGGCACCGTCGTGCCACGTGACGCCCTCGTAGCCGTCAGCGCTCGCCTGCCCGGTCGGGTCGACTTCGAGGTGCTCGGTCACGCTCTGCTCGCCGCACGACTCCATGTCATCCACCAGGTCCTCGTAGTGCGCTAGGGCCTCGCCTTCGGTGTCGAAGCGTGCGACGAACTCGAAGAGCTGAACATTCGGCGGGACAGCGTCGTCCGACGGGTCGTGGTACTGGCGGCTGGGCACCGCTGTGGCACCCGCCGCGACGGGATTCGCCTCCATGCATCCGTGGCCGTATTCATCGACGTCGCGGACGTCGGTGACCGCGCTGATCGTGTCGAAGTACGGCATGGCCGCGACGACGTCGTCGATCGTCAACCAGCCCGGCTCGACATCGCTCCTGACTGGCGGATATACCCGCGTCGGCGTCGGGTCGCCGGTACAGTCGCGCCCAGCCCAACTGCACAGGCGATCGGCTGCCGCCGCCGCGACGTCGTACGGCAGTGGGCCGGCTTCATGCCCGTGCATCCCGGGTCCGCCCTGCGTGATGATCGTGACCCTGTCGCCCGCGAGCACGACCGAAACCTGAACGATCATCAGCTCACCGTTGGGGCCACGCGGGGGAACGGCATACTCGCCCAACCACGCGCCGTCGCCGATGCCGTCCACCGTCCAGACGTTGCTGAGCCAGTTGTCGTCGGGGTTCTCAGCGTTGCGCTGCTCGACGCACGACAGCACCTCGTCGATCACCGAGTCGAACCGCGCCTGGGCCGTACCGGCCGTCCCTATCTCGATGATCTGGTGCAGATAGCCGTCGTCCGACGGCCGGAACCACCGCTCGACCATCCGCTCGGCGTCCCCGGGTGAGGGCGCGCACAGGAACGGCTCGCCCGGTGGCCCTTCGGCGGGCGCCCAGCCCACCGGCTCGGAGACCTCGGAGGCGGCCTCCAGGCTCTCGACGGTCAGAGTCATCTCGTCATCGGGCACCTCGGCGTCACCGGTCGGGGCGGGCGTTGGCGCTGGCGTCGGTGGCGTCGGCGCAGGGGTCGGAGTGTCCACGGGATCAGGCGGCGGGGCCGACAGCGGACCGAGCCCACCGAGCACGATCGCGCCCACTGCGGCTGCAGCGGCTGCTCCGAGGCCGGCGCCGGCCACCTGCCGGCGGGTGCGCTGGCGAGCGCGACGCCGTGCCGCATGCGGGCCGGGCAGCAGCACGTCTCCAAGGTCGGAGGAGAGATCGTCAAGGCGGCGCCCGAGGTCATCCCATTCATTGGACATCGGCGCCACCTCCAATCGGCTGGTCCCGAAGTAACTCCGCCAGAGCTGCCCGGCCGCGGGCCAGCCGAGCCTTGACAGTGCCGACAGGCGCGCCCGTCTCACTGGCGACCTCGTCGACCGACATACCGACGAGGTGGTGCAGGACGATCGCCCTCCGCTGTTCCTGGGAGATCTCGCGCAGTGCAGACATCAGGGCGACATGGTCCGGTGAGGGCGGCTGGGTGTCTTCGGGGCGGCCGTGGCGAGCGAGCGCGCGCATACCGTTGCGTGCCTTGCGCCACCGGCTGGCGGCGATCCGCCAGGCGACCGTCCGCACCCAGGCCGCGGGATCGGCAGCCTGCTGGACGGACTTCCAGTGCTGCCACGCCCTGGCGTAGGCCTCCTGAACGCACTCCTGGGCGTCCGCGAGGTTCCCGGTCATCGCATACATCTGGTGCAACAACCGGCGGTTCGTCGCGTGGTAGAGCTCGTCGAACTCGTCGGACTGGCTGCTCATGGCTTCCCGCTGCCGGCAATCAGGTGAGCCCGGCGGGGGGAGCCGGGCTCATAAGGGATGACGCCACAGGTGAGGATCTGGTTGCAGCCGACACGGCAGCTGTCGTGACGTTCGATCACGTTCGGCAGGCGCAACCCCACGCCAACAGGCACGCGGGCCTGCCGCAGCACGGCTGCGC
>JBMCTR010000012.1:0-13596 GCA_048622955.1 Actinomycetota bacterium | reverse complement strand
CCGCCCGATTACAAGTCGGGTGCGCTGCCAGTTGCGCCACGCCGGCACGACCGCTCCGATGGTAGGCGACCGCGCCTGCCGCCGCCCAACGCAGCGCGTCGAACGTCAGCGGGCTTGCACTGCAGCCGTACTGTGAGGCCGAGCAGATAGTTGCACGACGTAAAGGTGGCCGATGGGCGGCTCAGTCCGGTTCTGGTGGCGCGTCGTGGCCGCCGCCGTGGCCGCCGCGGCCGGTCTCGGGCTCGGCCTCGTCCGGACCGATGTCTGGGAGCCGCCGCAGGACCTCGTCGTCGCCCTGATCATCGCCGGGGTACTGGTCGCGTTCCTCACCGCCACGGAGGCGGCCGTCGACCAGTACCGCCACGGCCACGTCCATGAACTCCGCGAGCAATCCCGCGCCGTCCTCGCACCGCTGCTCATGGAACTGGAGGACACCACGGGCGTCAGCACCCGCGATCTGGCCGTGGCCGCGTATCGCCTCCGGCCGTCGATCGTCCCGTTCCGCAAGCCGCGGCTGGAGAGACTAATCCGGATGCAACTCGTCATCCGCGTGACGTCCGGGATCGCGTGGCGCGCCGGTGTCGGCGTGATCGGCCAGTGCGTCGAGCGGGGCGAGGACGTCGTCGAGAACCTCGCAGCGCTCGACGCGCAACTCGCCGACGTCACCGCGGAGGAGTGGGCAGAGCTTCCAGTCGACCTCACCTACGGGTTCAGCTATGACGAGTACCAGAGCGTTCGGGGCAAGTACGAGGTCGTGCTTGCCACACCGATGATCAAGGATACGCCGCTCGGCTCGCGGGTCATCGGCTGCATCGCGGTGGACGCGCCCGCGACCGCCTTCGACGCGATGGCGGACGAGACCACCAGAGGCCTGGTCGCCGCGGCCGCCGTGCCGCTCGCCGCGTTGATCTCCCGTCCGGGACTAAGATGGCGCTAGTCCCTCGTCGGAGGAAGCCCGGAACTCATGTCGATGTCGCGACCCATCCGCCGGCAACGCCTCATCGCGCCCCGCGTCCGGTCGGCAACGGCCGCAGCACGGCTGCTCAGCCAGATGCGCACTGCGGGCAGCGACCAGGTGCTCCCCCGCATCGTCTGGCTCACCGCCGCCGAACTTCCCCGGGTGATCGCCGCGGAGAACCGGCGGCCCTAGCCGGGCCGGTCAGGTCGTCCCGCTGGTGATATAGCGCGACAGGGCCTCGCGCTCGCTCTCGAGTTCGTCCACGCGCCGCTTCACCACGTCGCCGATGCTGACGATCCCGGCCAGCGCCTGGTCGACGAGGACCGGCAGGTGCCGGAACCGGCCCGCGGTCATCGTCCGCATCAACTCGTCGATGTTCGTCTCCGGCGTGCAGGTCTGCACGTCGGACGTCATGATCGTACTGACCGGCTCGGCCAGCACGGCCTCGCCTCGCGCGGCGAGCGCCCGGACGACGTCGCGCTCGGAGACGATGCCCGCGATCGTCCGCCCGTCCGCCGACACGACGATCGCGCCCACCCTGTGCTCCGCCAGCATTCCCACCAGCGTTCGGACATCGATCTCCGGCTTGACGGTCACCACATTCGACCCTTTGTCCCGTAGGACGTCAGACACGCGCATGAGGGCCTCCCTGCACAGCGGTCACCTGATCCAGTGACAGTACGGTCATCGTGCCCGTGAACGGAAGCGCTCTGGCGAGATCGGTGGGTACGCGGGCGTGACTTACGATCTGAGGTAGGGCACAATCACCGGAACCTCCACAACGGATCGTCCGGCACGTACCTGCCGGTGGAAGGAAAGGGACCAGCCATGGCAACTGTCAGGTTCGACCACGCAACACGGATCTATCCCGGCACTGACCGACCTGCGGTCGACAGCCTGGATCTGGACATCGGAGACGGCGAGTTCCTCGTGCTCGTCGGGCCCTCGGGGTGCGGCAAGTCCACGAGCCTGCGGATGCTGGCTGGTCTTGAAGACGTCGACTCCGGCTCGATCCGGATCGGCGACCGCGACGTCACGCACATCCCGCCCAAGGACCGCGACATCGCGATGGTGTTCCAGAACTACGCGCTGTACCCGCACATGAGCGTGGCGGACAACATGGGCTTCGCGCTGAAGATCGCCGGGGTCAAGAAGGACGAGATCCGCCGCCGCGTCATGGACGCCGCCAAGCTGCTCGACCTGGTCGACTACCTCGACCGGAAGCCGAAGGCACTGTCCGGCGGCCAGCGGCAGCGCGTCGCCATGGGCCGCGCGATCGTACGTGAGCCGCTGGTCTTCCTGATGGACGAGCCGCTGTCCAACCTGGACGCCAAGCTCCGCGTGTCCACCCGTACCCAGATCGCCTCCCTGCAGCGCCGCCTCGGCATCACCACGGTCTACGTGACTCATGACCAGATCGAGGCCATGACGATGGGCGATCGCGTCTGCGTCCTCGACGAGGGCATCCTCCAGCAGGTCGACACCCCGCTGAACCTGTACGACAACCCGCAGAACGTCTTCGTCGCCGGCTTCATCGGCTCGCCGGCGATGAACATCGGGACCTTCCGGCTCATCGACGGGCATGCGGCGCTCGGTGACGCCAAGATCCCGCTCACCAGGGCCACCGTCGACGCTGTCGGCGCCGAGGGCGTGGACCAGGTGACCCTGGGCTTCCGCCCCGAGGCTCTGGAGGTGGTGCCGGAGGCCACCGAGGGAGCCTTCCCCGTCCGGGTCGAGCTCGTCGAGGAACTCGGCTCGGACGCGTTCCTCCACGGCGAGGCAGTCGGGGCCGTCGCCGAGGACTCCTCGGTGGTGATGCGGAGTTCGACGATCATCGCCCGGGTCGAGCCCCGCCATGCCCCTTCCAAGGGCCAGGAGGTCTATCTGAAGATCAAGACCGGTGAGGAGCATGCGTTCTCCATCAAGACGGGAGAGCGGCTGCCCTCCTGATCCCCGCTCTGCGCCCCCGGGCCAGGTCGGACCGCTCAGGGCAGGGTGACGGTCGTGGAACTTCGCATCCGGGCCACCCCGGCGGAGCAGCAGGCACTGCTCGACCTGCCCTGGGAGATACCGCTCGCCGAATGGCCGGAGCGGCACTTGGTGTTGCTGCCGCGCGGTATCTCCCGGCACGTCGTGCGATTCACCCGGCTGAACGGGGAGATCTTCGCGCTCAAGGAGGTCGTCGAGTCGTTCGCCCACCGGGAGTACGAGCTGCTGCGCGACCTGCACCGGCTACGCCTCCCCGCGGTCGAGGCGGTCGGCATCGTCACCGGCCGGGCGGCGCGGGACGGGGACCCGATCAGCTCCGTGCTGGTCACCCGGCACCTGCAGTTCTCACTTCCCTACCGGGCGCTGTTCGCCCGGATGATGCGGCGCGACACCGTCGACCGGCTGATCGACGCGCTCGTCGCGCTGCTCGCCCGGCTGCACCTGTTCGGCTTCTACTGGGGCGACTGCTCGCTGTCCAACACGCTGTTCCGGCGCGACGCGGGCGCCTTCGCCGCCTACCTGGTCGACGCCGAGACCGGGGAGCTCCACGACCGGCTCAGCGACGGGCAGCGCGAGCAGGACATCGACATTGCCCGGACCAACATCGCCGGTGAGCTGATGGACCTGCAGGCGGCCGGGTCCCTGGACGACACCGTCGACGCGGTGGCGACCAGCGACCACGTCGTGCAGCGGTACGAAGGGCTGTGGCAGGAGCTCACCGACTGGGAGGCGTTCGACATCGGCGACCGGTGGCGCATCGCACACCGCGTCGAGCGGCTCAACCAACTCGGGTTCGACGTCGCCGAGTTGGACATCGTCACCGACATCGGCGGGCAGACCGTCCACGTGCAGCCGAAGGTGGTTGACGTCGGCCACCACAACCGGCGGCTGTTGCGGCTGACCGGCATCGATGCCCAGGAGAACCAGGCCCGTCGCCTGCTGAACGACCTCGACGCCTACGCCGCTGCCACGGACCAGCAGGGTGAGGACGAGGAGATCGTGGCCTACCATTGGGTCACCGACTGCTACGAGCCGGTGATGCGCGCCGTCCCCAGGGAGTTGCGCGGCAAGCTCGAGGGCCCGGAGGTCTACCACGAGGTGCTCGAGCACCGCTGGTACCTGTCCGAGGAGCGGGGCGAGGAGATGGCGATCGTCGAGGCCGCGCGGTCGTATGTCGACACGGTGTTGCGGCACAAACCGGACGAACACGCCGTTTTGTAACCCGGACACCAGGATTCCGCCGAACCGGTCTAATCGCTACAGTGTCCCGCCATGAGTGAATCCACACCGCCTCCGGCGTCCCCCCAGTCCGCCGTGCAGTCGCCGCAGAACTTCTTCGCGCGGCTGTTCGACTTCCGCTTCGCGAGCTACGTCACGCCGACGATCATCTCGGTGCTCTACGTGCTGGGCATGATCGGCATCGTGCTCGCGTACCTGTTCTATGTCGTGACGTCCTTCAACATCAACGTTGTCCTGGGGGTTCTGGTCCTGCTGATCATCGGGCCACTGTTCTCGCTGCTGGCGCTGATCTGGCTGCGGGTGACCCTGGAGTTCTACCTCGCGCTCGTCCGGCTGTCCGGCGACTTCCGCGAGTTCCGCGAGGAGTGGCGGGCACAGCGGTAGGTCTAGCGTCCCCGTTCGAGGTCACGAGCGATCACCAGACGCTGAATCTGGTTCGTGCCCTCGAAGATCTGCATCACCTTCGCCTCTCGGAAGTACCGCTCGACGGGGAAGTCCCGGGTGTAACCCGCTCCGCCGAGCACCTGGACCGCGTCCGTGGTCACCCGCATCGCGGAGTCGGTCGCGGTCAGCTTGGCTATGCTCGCCTCGCGGGTGTACGGCCGTCCGGCGTCCCGGCGGCGTGCCGCACTCAGGTACGTCGCGCGGGACGTCTCGACGGCGGCCGCCATGTCCGCGATCAGGAACGCCATACCCTGGTGTTCGATGATCGGCTTGCCGAACTGCTCGCGTTGCGTCGCGTAGCCGACCGCGGCGTCCAGGGCCGCCTGGGCCAGCCCGGTGGCGCAGGCGGCGATCCCGAGCCGCCCGGAGTCCAGCGCCGCCAGCGCCAGCGCGAACCCGTCGCCTTCGGCTCCGACCCGGTCACCAGCCGGCACCCGGACGCCGTCGAAGTTCACGATCGTGGTCGGTGACCCGGACAGGCCCATCTTGCGCTCCGGGGCGCCGAACGACAGCCCGGGAGCGCCCGCGGGGACGTAGAAGCACGAGATGCCCCGAGCGCCGTCGCCCGACGTCCGGGCCATGACCGTGAGGACGTCGGCGTGCACCGCGTGGGAGGCCCATGCCTTGGTGCCGGTGAGGACATAGTCGTCGCCGTCGCGGTCGGCGCGCGTGGACAGCGCGGCCGCGTCCGAGCCCGCGTGCGGCTCGGACAGGCAGTACGCCCCCAGCAGCTCGCCGCTGACGAGCCCCGGCAGCCAGCGCTCACGCTGCTCCTCGCTGCCGTGCGTCGCCAGCGCCCAGGCCGACATGGTGTGCACGCTGACCGTCAGGGCCACGGTCGCCCAGCGGGCCGCGAGCTCTTCGAGTACCTGCAGGTACACCTCGTAAGGCTGGGCGCCGCCACCGTACTCCTCGCCGTACGGCAGCCCGAGCAGGCCGATCTCGCCGAGCTTGCGGACGATGTCGTTTGGAAACGCGGCGTTCGCCTCGGCTTCGTCCGCACGCGGCGCGAGCTCGGCGTCCGCGATCTCCCGTACCAGGCCGATCAGGTCCTCGGCCTCGGATGTCGGAAGCATCCGCTCCACGGGCACGATCATGTCCTCCACAGCATCCGATGCCACCAGCGATGCGCGTGCCAGATCCCCCAGCGTACCTGGCGGCACTGTTGCTGCCGCACGGGCGATGTCCCCACGACGGACGGCCGGGTTTCCCGGACCTTGCCTCCTCCGTTACCTAGAACTATTATGCATCGCGGTTCTAGGTCTGGGGGAGCTCGTGCACATCGCCAAGGACCTCGTCGCCGCCTCCGCCACACCGCTGGTGCTCGGCATCCTCGCCGAGGAGGAGAGCTACGGGTACGAAATCCTGAAACGGGTCAGCCGGCTTTCCGGCGGGCGGCTCGAATGGACCGACGGTCTGCTCTATCCCCTGCTCCACCGCCTGGAGCGGCTCGGGTACGTGGAGTCCACCTGGCGGTCGTCGCCCACCGGCCGGCGGCGCAAGTACTACCGCATCACCGACGGTGGCAGGGCTGAGCTCGCCGCCCAGCAGGCGCAGTGGGCCACGGTCGTGGATGCCCTGCGCGATGCCTGGCGGGCCGCGCAGTCGGTCGGGACTCACCCGAGGCCGCAGCCCGAGGTGGGCCCGTGACCACGTACGAGGACGAGGATCTCGAAAGTCAGATCGCGCAGTGGCGGGGCTACGTCGCGCACCGCAACGAGCTCACGGATACCGACACCGATGAGCTCGAAGACCACCTCCGGGGCCAGATCGCCGAGCTGACCGAGGCCGGCCTGCAGCCGAGCGAATCCTTCCTGATCGCGGTCAAGCGAATGGGAGGCATCGACGAGCTCTCCCGCGAGTTCGCCCGTGAGCACTCGGACCGGCTGTGGAAGCAACTCGTCATGGCACCGGACGCGGGTGGCCCCACGAGATCCGCGTCCCGCCGCGAGCTTGTCGGCGCGGTTGTCTGTGCGCTTGCGGCGGCCGTGGCCATCAAGCTCCCCGCCGCGTTCGGGGTGGACTGGTCCGACGACGGCGAGTTCTACGCGCGCAACCTGTCCCTGTTCGCCCTGCCGCCGCTCGCCGCCTACTTCTGCTGGCGTCGCCGGGTATCTGGCGGGGTCGTGGCAGCCATCGCCGGGCTGTTCGTCCTCGGCGCCCTCGGCGCCAATGCCTACCCGCTCGCCGCGGACTCGCAGATGCACGTGCTGACCGCGATCCACTTGCCGCTCGCGCTGTGGTTGGTCGTCGGCGTGGCCTACGTCGCCGGCGACTGGCGCTCCGGGCGTAAGCGCATGGACTTCATCCGTTTCACCGGCGAGTGGTTCATCTACTACGTCCTCATCGCGCTCGGCGGCGGGGTTCTCACGGCGATCACCCTGGCGATCTTCGGTGCGATCGGCGTCGACGCCGAGACGTTCGTCGGGACGTGGTTGTTGCCGTGCGGCGCCATGGGGGCCGTCGTCGTCTCGGCATGGCTGGTGGAGGCCAAGCAGAGCGTCGTCGAGAACATGGCGCCCGTACTCACCCGGTTGTTCACGCCGCTGTTCACGGCGGCGCTGCTCGCCTTCGTGGGGGCCATCGCGTGGACCGGCGTCGGCATCGAGGTCGACCGCGACGTTCTGATCATCTTCGACCTCCTGCTGGTCGTCGTCCTCGGTCTGCTGCTCTACGCGATGTCCGCCCGCGACCCGGCGGCCCACCCGGGCGTGTTCGACAAGCTCCAGTTGGCGCTGGTCGTCAGCGCCCTGATCATCGACGCCGTCGTGCTGGTCGCGATCACGAGCCGGATCACCGAGTGGGGGTTCACCCCGAACAGGTCGGCGGCGTTGGGCGAGAACCTCATCCTGCTCGCGAACCTGGCCTGGGCGGCCTGGCTGCTCGTGCGGTTCATCCGGAAGCGGGCGCCGTTCGCCACCCTGGAGCGCTGGCAGACCGGATACCTGAGCGTGTACGCGGCGTGGGCGTGGACGGTCGTGCTGCTGTTCCCGCCGGTGTTCGGCTTCACCTGACGTCAAGATCCGGGACGGGCCCCTCCGGAACGACCTAAAGAGGGAGCCTTCTTCTTAGTGATCAAACTTGCGCCGGGCGGCCGGATTCGCCGTACCGACCGGCGGTTTGATCACTAAGGAGAAGGCTCCCTCTTTAGGTCAGCTTCGACAGCTCGCTCGGAGCGTCCGTGACGGGCTGTGCCGGCCGGGGCGTCAGCGGCGGGCGCGGGCGATCTCGTAGAGCGCGATGCCAGCCGCCACGCTTGCGTTCAACGACTCGACGTCACGCGCCATCGGGATGTGCGCCACCAGGTCGCACGCCTGCGTCACGACGCGTGACATCCCAGCCTGCTCGGAGCCCACCACCAGGCACAGCGGCTCGTCCGCGACCTCGATCGCACCCACCTCGACCTCACCCGCGCCGGCGAGGCCGACCACGAACAGGCCGGCGTCGGCGTACGCCCGCAACTGCCGCGCCAGGTTGGTGGCGCGCGCCACGGGCACCGTCGCGGCCGTACCCGCGGACGCCTTCCAGGCACCCACGGACATCCCCGCGCTGCGCCGCTCCGGCACGACCACCCCGTGCGCACCGAACGCGGCCGCCGACCGCACGACGGCACCGAGATTGCGCGGGTCGGTCACCCCGTCCAGCGCCACGATCAGCGGCGGCTCACCGGCATCGAACGCTGCCTCGACGAGCTTGGCGGGGTCCGCGTACTGGTACGCCGGCATGGTCAGCGCGATGCCCTGGTGGGTCGCACCGTCAGTCAACCGGTCGAGCTCCGGACGCGGCGCCTCCAGCACCGCGAGGCCGCGTTCTGCGCCGATCTTGAGCACCTCACGTACCCGCTCGTCGGCGTCGATGTTCTCCGCGACGTACAGCGCGTGCACCGGGACGCCGGCCCGCAGCGCCTCGACGACGGCGTTGCGCCCGGCGACCGTCTCGCCCGCTCCGGAGCGTCCCTTGGGTGCGGAGCGCCCGGAGGGTTTGGGGGACGAGCCGTCGGCCCGGCGGCTCTTCGGATGGCCGGGACGCTGCTCGGCCGGCGGCGTCGGCCCCTTGCCGCGCAGCGCCTTGCGCCGCTGTCCACCCGAGCCGACCACGGCGCCCTTCTTGGTCCCGGGCTTGCGGACGGCGCCCCGGCGCCGCCGGTTGGTGGCCATGGTGCCTGCTCCTTGTGCGATCAGAGGTGGGATGTGCGGCCGTCCGCCGGGTCCCCGGGATGATCACGGAGCGCGAGCTCCCACCGGGGTCCCGCCGGAGTGTCCTCGACGACGATCCCGGCGGCGGTCAGCTGCGCGCGGATGGCGTCCGCGGTCTCGAAGTCCCTGCGCCCCCGGGCCTCGTCGCGCTGCTTGAGCAGCGACGTCACCAGCGAGTCGAGCACGCCGCGGAGTCGCTCGGTGCCCAGAACGCCGCCGTCCCTTCGCGCCCACGGCTCGGACAGGGGGTCCAGCCCGAGCAGGCCGAGCATCCGCCGTACGGCGGCCAGGTTCTGCCGCAGCGCCGGGGAATCGCCCTCCTGCAGCAGCGTGTTGCCGTCGCGGACGTGGTCGAACACGACCGCAAGGGCCTCCGGCACGCGCAGGTCGTCGTCCATCGCGGCGGTGAAGGCATCGGGCAGCGCCGCGCTCGCCGGGTCCACGCCGACGGCCACGTCGCTCGCCCGGAGCACGTACCCTTCGGCCCGCCGGTACGCCGCGCCGGCGTCGGCCATCGCCTCCTCGCTGTAGTCGAGGCCGCTGCGGTAGTGCCCCGAGATGAGGTAGTAGCGCAGCTCCACCGGGCGGATGCGGCGCACCACCTCCGAGACGAGCAGGTAGTTGCCCACCGACTTGCTCATCTTGGAGCCGCTGAGGTTGACCAGGCCGTTGTGCATCCAGCAGCGGGCGAACGGATGCCCTGCGGCGCGGGACTGGGCCAACTCGTTCTCGTGGTGGGGGAAGCGCAGGTCCAGCCCGCCGCCGTGGATGTCGAACTCCGTGCCGAGGTACTTGGCCGCCATCGCGGAGCACTCCAGGTGCCAGCCCGGGCGGCCGCGGCCGTACGGGGCCGGCCAGGACGCGGTCAGCGGCTCGTCGGGCTTGTGACCCTTCCACAGGGCGAAGTCCCGTGGATCGCGCTTGCCCCGCGGGTCGGCGTCCCCGGCGTCCATCATGTCCTCGAGCCGCTGCCCGGACAGCTCGCCGTACGACGGCCACGAGTGGACGTCGAAGTAGACGTCCCCGGACCCGTCCTCTGCCGGGTAGGCGTGGCCGCGCTTGACCAGTTCGGTCATCAACTCGATCATCTCGGGGATGTGGCCGGTCGCGCGCGGCTGGTACGTGGGCGGCAGGCAGCCCAGCACCCGGTACGCGTCGTCGAGCGCCCGCTCGTTGGCGTAGCCGAGCGCCCACCACGGGACGCCGGACTCGGCGGAGCGCTGCAGGATCTTGTCGTCGATGTCGGTGATGTTGGCGATCACGGTGACCTGGTAGCCGGCGTGCTCGAGCCAACGCCGCAGGACGTCGAAGACGACCTCCTTGCGGATGTGGCCGATGTGCGGCGCGCCCTGCACCGTGAGGCCGCAGTGGTAGATCCCCACCCGGCCCGGGCGGACCGGGTGGAAGTCGCGGACCTCGCGGCTGGCGGTGTCGTACAAGCGGAAGGTCACCGGACAACTGTATCCGCGATGGCCGTGCGGACCGATTCCGTTTCGGCCGAGGGGCGCCGCTCGGCACCGTCGGGTGTCAGCCGACGATGAGCGCGGTCGCGACCGCGGCGAGGCCCTCGCCGCGTCCGGTGAGGCCGAGCCCGTCCGTGGTGGTGCCGGCCACCGAGACCGGTGCACCGACCGCCGCGGCGAGGGCGGCTTCGGCTTCGGCCCGACGGGTTGCGATCTTCGGGCGGGCGCCGATGACCTGGACCGCGACGTTGCCCACGGTGAAGCCGGCCGCGACGACCCGCCGGGCGGTCTCGGCCAGCATGGCCGCTCCGGAGGCGCCCGCCCACTCGGCCTCCCCGGTCCCGAACACGGCGCCGACGTCGCCGAGGCCGGCGGCCGACAGCAGCGCGTCGCACGCGGCGTGGGAGGCGACATCTCCGTCGGAGTGGCCGACGCAGCCCGCCGGCTCCTCCGGCCAGTGCAGGCCGGCGACCCAGCAGGGGTGGCCGCTCTCCAGCCGGTGGACGTCCACACCGAGGCCGACACGCGGCGTCACGGCCGGTCAGCCCCGGGCCTGGGGCGCCGGGCGTATTCCGCGCGCCGCGTCAGGATCGCCTCGGCGAGCAGCAGGTCCACCACTCGGGTGATCTTGAAGGCCTCGTCGTGCCCGGGGACCACCCGGACGGGGTAACCGGCCAGTTCGGCCATGCCGGCGTCGTCGGTGACCGCACCGGTCGCCGTCGCGTGCGACTGTTCGAGGACGTCCCGACGGAAGCCCTGCGGCGTCTGCACGGCGCGCAGCGTATCGCGGTCCGGCGTCCCGACGACGCGGTCGCCCTCGACGCGCTTGATGGTGTCCGCGACGGCGATCCCGGGCACCACCGCCGCGGCCCCCTCGCCGACCGCGCGGGCGACGGCGGTGAAGACTTCTGGCGGGGTCAGGCAGCGGGCGGCGTCGTGCACGAGGACGGTGTCGACGTCCCGGGGAAGCGCCGCGAGGGCGGCGGCCACCGACTCCGGACGGCCCGCGCCTCCGGGCAGGACAATGACGTGGCCGGCCTCACCGGCAACCAGTGCCTCCACCTCGGCCACCCGGTCGGGCGGCGCCGCCACCGCGACCACATCGATCACTCCGGAGGAGGACGCGCCTCGCACGGCATGGACGACGATCGGCTCGCCCGCCAGCCGGCACAATGCCTTGGGCCCGCCGGTACCGAGCCGCTCTCCACGGCCGGCGGCGGCCAGGATCAGCCCGGTCGCCACGACCTGCGCTCAGCCGGTGAGCACCTCGTCGAGCAGCTTCTCGGCCTTGTCCTCGTTGGTGCGCTCGGCCAGCGCGAGCTCGGAGACCAGGATCTGCCGGGCCTTGGCGAGCATCCGCTTCTCACCGGCGGACAGGCCGCGGTCGCGCTCCCGGCGCCAGAGGTCCCGCACCACCTCTGCGACCTTGATGACGTCGCCGGACGCCAGCTTCTCGAGGTTGGCCTTGTACCGGCGCGACCAGTTGGTCGGCTCCTCGGTATGCGCGGTGCGCAGTACCTCGAAGACCCGGTCCAGGCCCTCCTGGTTGACCACGTCGCGCACTCCGACGAGGTCGACGTTGTCTGCTGGGACACGAACAGTGAGGTCGCCCTGGGCGACCTTCAAGACGAGGTACTGCTTCTCCTCCCCTTTGATCACACGGGATTCGATCGCCTCGATGAGCGCTGCCCCGTGATGCGGGTAGACCACCGTCTCGCCGACCTTGAAAGCCATATGTTTCTGTCCCCTTTCCGCGACTAGGATAACACGGACCGCCCGGGACAGCCGATACATTTGCGCTGGTCAGGCCCGAGTCGAGGGCTTGACAATCGGGACAGTGATGTGCATGACGGGTATTCGGACGGCGCGGACGGCGGTTGCACTCGCGCGCGCGACCCATCCAGTGCCCACGGCGGCGGTCACGGTGTTCACCTCGGTGCTCGCGGTCGCGATGGGGGTTGGCTGGGGGCGGATCGCCCTGCTGGCGGCGGCCGTGCTGGCCGGCCAACTGTCGGTCGGCTGGCTCAACGACCTGGTCGACCGGCACCGCGACCGTGCCGCCGGCCGCACCGACAAGCCGGCCGCGATGGCGGTGGTGTCGCCGCGGACGGTGACCGTCGCCGTCGGTGCGGCGGCCGCGGTGTGCGTGCCGCTGTCGCTGTCTCTCGGGCTCGCCGCCGGGGCCGCGCACCTGGCCGCGGTCGGCGCTGCGTGGGGCTACAACCTGGGCCTCAAGCGGACGCTGTGGTCCTGGGCGCCGTACGCGTTCAGCTTCGGCATGCTGCCCGTCGTCGTGTGGCTGGTCGCGCCGGCGCCGGGGCTCCCCCCGGGCTGGATGATCGGCGCGGCGGCGCTGCTGGGGGTCGGCGCGCACGCGGCGAACGTGCTGCCCGACCTCGACGCGGACCGCCGGGCGGGCGTGCTCGGCCTGCCGCACCGGATGTCCGCCTCCGCCCTGCGCGTGTCGACTGTGGTGCTGGTCTTCGGCGCCATGCTGCTGCTGACCTTCGGCCCCGCCGAACGGCTGTCGGGGTGGGAGGTGGGGGCGCTGGGCCTCGCGGCCGTGCTCGCCGTGCCCGCTGCCGGGGCCGCTCGCCTGCCGCTGCCGCCGCGTGCCCCGTTTATGGCCGTCGTCGGCATCGCCGTGCTCGCCGTCGGCATGCTGCTGATCCGGGGTACGGCCGGCTGACCGGGTCGGTACGCTAGGTCTCCGTCGAAAACCTCGTGTCCCTGCGGAGAAGGAGTCCCTCCCCGTGCTGTCCGTTGTCGTCTCTCGCCTGGCGGTTTTCGCCACGGTCGCTGCTCTTGGCCTGGCCGTCGCAGGGTGCGCAGGGGTCCGTTCGCAGAGCCAGTGGATGAGCGACCGGCACCGGGGGGTCAGCGCCCTCGCAGGTGAGATCAGCATCGACGGGGCTCTCGTCGTCACGGCCGAGGAGGGGGATCGGGCCACTGTGCTGGCGAACCTGGCCAACGACGGCGCCGAGGACGAGTTGGTCCGGGTTCGGGTGGGCTCCGTCGAGGCCGAGCCGGACGGCGGTCCGCTGACCATCCCCGCCAACGGCTACGCGATGCTCGGTCCGGACGGCACCCGGCTGGACGTCGAGGACGCGGGGGTCGAGATAGGCAGGCTGGCCGAGGTCGAGTTCGTGTTCGCCTCCGCACCCAGGGCGACCGTCCAGACGATCGTCCAGGCCGACGAGGGCATCTACGAGGGCGTCCTCGACTGACGGCGGCCCGGCGTCTCCCCATTGATCACGTTAGGCACCCGATTGGGTCCTTTACCAGGCCTGCAGGCCTGGTAAAGGAC
>JBMCTR010000011.1:0-14529 GCA_048622955.1 Actinomycetota bacterium | reverse complement strand
GTGGGCGCAACTGGGTTCGAACCAGTGACCTCCCGCTTGTAAGGCGGGTGCTCTACCACTGAGCTATACGCCCCGGTCGGACGCTCAGACTACCCAGCGCCGAAACGCAACTCTAATTGGACGAGCCGGCGGGCCCGCCCGTCGCGCTAGGTGGACGAACGGCCAAGCACACGATCGATCGCCGCCGCCACGTCACGTGCAAGTTCGTCGTCGTTGCCCGGTGAAGGCGGGTCGGCGTCCGGGGTGGCATCCGCCACCGACGGGGGCTGCCGTAGTGGCTCCACCGCCTGCCCGCAGTCGGGGCAGACGGTGCGTCCCAACCGGCGCACCAGGGCCGTCGACCCGCAGGAGGAGCACCGGCTCAACTCGTCAGCCCAGGTTGGTGTGCCCTGGCATTCGGGGCACACCAGAACCTGCTCGTCGCCGCGGACACCGCGGCGCCACCCGCCCGCGTCGCGCGCGGGATCGGTCTGGCGCTTTCCGCAGCGGTAGCAGGGCACCGCGTTGCTCCGTCTCTCACCCGGCCCCGGGCTGGCAACCGAGCCGGTGCTCGGCGGGCGGCGGGCCGCCCGCGGAGCCGGCATGCCGAGAGCTCACCGCCGTGACCGTGCGCTCTTCGGCGCGACCAGCTTGGTCGCCGACCAGTCGTTGGCCACGGCCAGCGTCGTCGTGGTCGCCAGGCCGGCGGTGGGGGCCGCATCCGCCACGTCGGCCGGGTCGACGTGCCCGTCGCGGCCCACTTTCGGCGTCAGCAGCCAGATCGCACCGCCCTCGACCAGATCCGTGGACGCGTCGACCAGCGTGTCGACGAGGTCGCCGTCGCCGTCCCGCCACCACAGCAGGACCACATCGGCGACTTCGCCACTCTCGTCGTCAATCAGCTCACTTCCCGTGACGTCCTCGATATCTGCGCGCAGGTCGTCGTCGCAGTCCTCGTCCCAACCGAGCTCCTGCACGACCTGGCCGGGCTGCAACCCCAGCCGGCTAGCAGGACCGCTGTGCTGGTCGGAACGGCCCGCGGTCTGGCCCACCGGTGGTCCTCCTCATCATCCACTCCTGCCCGTTCGGCACGGACATCGTCGGGCGTAGTTCACCGTCACAACAGCTCTCCGCGCAAGTGAACGCGGGGCTCCGATCGCCCCTACTTGCTCTCCGTGGGCTCCTCGACCGTGGAGTCGGGGCCCGGGAACATGAGCCGCTCGTTCCCGTCCTCGAACCGTACCCGGTACGGCGGACGGCCATCCTCGCCGCGCACCTCCACGATCTCTCCGACACGGTCAGCGTTGCCGACCGTGCGCCCGTGGACGTGCAGCCGGTCACCGACCTTTGCGCGCATCCGACTCTCCTCCATCCATGCGTTCGACTGCGTACCCCTGCTGTGTACCAGATTGCACGACGTCGCAGCAGGAGAGGAAGCAGATGCGCGTCGCGTTTCGGCACCGCCGGCGAGGCTGGCGTGACGATCGACGCCGCGGCGGGGGAGGATGGAACAATAGCCGAGAACCGGACTGTGAGTGAGGGCATCGTGGAAGCTGACCGCTCCCCGATCATCAGCAACGGCCTACCCAGCCAGTTGCCCGACATCGACCCGGAAGAGACTCGCGAGTGGCTCGAGTCCCTGGACGCCGTCGTCGAGCACAGTGGACGTCACCGCGCCCGCTACGTGATGCTCTCGCTGCTGCAGCGCGCCCGGGAGCGCCACGTCGGCGTGCCCAGCCTGCGCAGCACCGACTACATCAACACCATCCCTCCCGAGGCCGAGCCCTGGTTCCCCGGCGACGAGGCGCTCGAGCGGCGGATCCGGCGGTTCGTCCGCTGGAACGCGGCGATGATGGTGCACCGGGCCCAGCGGCCGGGCGTGGGGGTCGGCGGGCACATCTCGACGTACGCGTCGTCGGCCGCGATGTACGAGGTGGCCTTCAACCACTTCTTCCGGGGCAAGAACCACCCGGGCGGCGGCGACCAGATCTACTTCCAGGGTCACGCCTCGCCCGGCATCTACGCGCGCGCCTACCTGGAGGGCCGGCTGACCGAGGACCACCTCGACGGTTTCCGCCAGGAGCTGTCCCACGCCGGCCCGGGCGGCGGGCTGCCGTCCTATCCCCACCCGCGGCTGATGCCCGAGTTCTGGGAGTTCCCCACGGTGTCGATGGGGCTGAGCCCGCTGGCCGCCGTCTACCAGGCGCGGTTCAACCGCTACCTGCACAACCGCGGCCTGAAGGACACCAGCCAGCAGCGGGTGTGGGCGTTCCTCGGCGACGGTGAGATGGACGAGCCGGAGAGCGTCGGCGCCCTCAGCGTCGCCAGCCGCGAGGAGCTCGACAACCTGATCTTCGTGGTCAACTGCAACCTGCAGCGGCTGGACGGGCCGGTACGCGGCAACGGCAAGATCATTCAGGAGCTCGAGGCGCTGTTCCGCGGCGCGGGCTGGAACGTCATCAAGGTCATCTGGGGCCGCGAATGGGACCCGCTGCTCGCCGCCGACACCGACGGCGCGCTGGTCAACCTGATGAACACCACCCCGGACGGCGACTACCAGACCTACAAGGCCGAGTCCGGCGCGTACGTCCGCGAGCACTTCTTCGGCCGCGACCCGCGGACCGCCAAGCTGGTCGAGAACATGACCGACGACCAGATCTGGGGGCTGCGGCGCGGCGGCCACGACTACCGCAAGCTGTACGCGGCGTACAAGGCGGCCGTCGAGCATTCCGGCCAGCCCACCGTCATCCTGGCCAAGACCATCAAGGGGTGGACGCTCGGCTCGCACTTCGAGAGCCGCAACGCCACCCATCAGATGAAGAAGCTTGCCCTCGATGACCTCAAGGGCTTCCGCGACACGCTCCATCTCGACATCCCGGACAGCGCGCTCGACGAGAAGCTGCCGCCGTACTACCACCCGGGCACCGACTCCGACGAGTACGCCTACCTGATCGAGCGGCGGAAGAAGCTCGGCGGGTTCGTCCCCAGCCGCCGCAACACCAGGACTCCGCTCGCGCTGCCCGGCGACGATGCCTACGACGCGGTGCGGCGCGGGTCGGGCAAGCAGCCGGTCGCGACCACCATGGCGTTCGTCCGGCTGCTCCGGGACCTGCTCAAGGACCCCGAGATCGGGCCGCGGATCGTGCCGATCATCCCCGACGAGGCCCGCACCTTCGGGATGGACTCGCTGTTCCCCACCCTGAAGATCTACTCGCCGCACGGCCAGAACTACACCTCGGTGGACCGCGAACTGTTCCTGTCGTACAAGGAGGCGACGGACGGGCAGATCCTGCACGAGGGCATCAGCGAGGCGGGCTCCGTGGCGTCGTGGACCGCTGCCGGCAGTTCGGACGCCACCCACGGCATCCCGATGATCCCCGTTTACATCTTCTACTCGATGTTCGGCTTCCAGCGCACCGGCGACGGGCTGTGGGCCGCGGGGGACCAGATGGCCAGCGGCTTCCTGCTGGGCGCGACGGCCGGCCGCACGACGCTCAACGGCGAGGGGCTGCAGCACGAGGACGGCCACTCGGTGCTGCTCGCGTCGGCCAACCCGGCCGTCGTCCACTACGATCCCGCGTTCGCGTTCGAGATCGGCCCCATCGTGCGCGACGGGCTGCGGCGGATGTACGGGACGGACGGGACGGACGGCACGTCCTCCGAGCGCGTCCTCTACTACCTCACGGTGTACAACGAGCCGTACCTGCAGCCCGAGGAGCCGGAGGACCTGGACGTCGAGGGCCTCCTCGCGGGGATGCACCTGTACCAGCCGATGGAGGTCGGGTCCGGGGACGACGTCCCGCACGCGCAACTGCTGGCGTCCGGCCCGGCGATGCGGTGGGCGCTGGAGGCCCAGCAGCGGCTCGCCGAGGAGTGGCAGGTGGCAGCGGACGTCTGGTCCGTGACGTCGTGGAACGAGTTGCGCCGCGAGGCGATGGCCGTCGACGAGTGGAACCTGATGCACCCCGAGGACGAGCCGCGCCAGCCCTACGTCACCCGGCGGCTGCGCGCCGCGCCCGGCCCGGTGGTCGCGGTCAGCGACTTCATGCGCGCGGTGCAGGACCAGATCGCGCCCTACATCCCCGCCGGCGAGCACGGCTGGATGTCGCTCGGCACCGACGGCTTCGGCCTCTCGGACACTCGGGCGGCGCTGCGCCGGCACTTCAAGGTCGACGCTCAGTCCATCGTGATCGGGGTGCTCACGCTGCTGGCGCGTCGCGGCGAGGTGTCGTGGGAGGTCGTCCGCAAGGCGCACTCCGAGTACCACCTGGACGACGTGACCGCCACCACGTCGGAGGAGGCGGGCGGCGAGACGTAGGCCCCGGCGACCGGGTGGCCGCGGTGGGCCGTCTGGATTCGTCCGAATCGCAGGCCGATCTGTGACGGGCCGTCCACATCACAGGCCGGTCTTGCCGCCGGCGTTCTCGAGCTTGTCCCGCCACGCGGCGAGCCGGGTCCGGGACGGTCCGAAGAAGGTGAAGCCGGCGATCGAGATCAGCGCGCCGAAGAACACCGGCTGCCAGCCCCACGAGACGAGGCTCGCGAGCAGCCCGACGCCTGTGGGGAGCATCATGAGCCGCATCATGCGGTTGGCCAGGTCGGTCAGCTGCTTGGCGGCCGCGGCGGGGTCCGTCGACGTGTCGGTGGGCACCGGGCTGAGCGTACGGCCGGCCATGTTCCACGCACGCGCGATCACGATGGCGCCCGCCAGCACCACCAAGGCCGAACCCAGCGGGGTTCCCGCCTGCCCGTACCACAGGACGAACATCGACAGCGCCACGGCACCCACGCAGAGCACCTCGTTGACCAGCATGCGGGTGGAAAGCTTGGCGGCGAGCTGGTCCAGCGTCATCTGGGGCGCGGACGCGCCGGACGGGGAGGAGCCCGACATATCGATCATGTTAATCCGTCGAGCCGCCGATGCCTAGGCCGGAGGCTGTTGTAGCGTTGGCACAACTGCGTGGGTGTCCGAGTATCCGCGCTACTGCCCCGACGCCGCCATGTCGACGAACAGTCCAGCCGCACCCGCCGCCTCCCGCACACAGGTCGCGGACCTGCTCGAGCGGGCAACCGGCACGCTCGCGACCGCCACGATCGGCCGGATGGAGGAGCGGTTCCCGTGGTACCGCGCGATGCCCGCGGACGAACGGTCGTGGGTCGGGCTGATCATCCAGGCGGGCATCCGGTCGTTCGTCGACTGGTACCGCGACCCCGGTGACGGCCGGCCGACGGTCACCACCGACGTGTTCGGCACCGCGCCGCGCGAGCTCACCCGGGCGATCACGCTGCAGCAGACCGTCGAGCTCGTACGGGTCGCAACCGAGGTGGTCGAGGACACCGTGCCGCAGTTGGTGGGCGGTAAGAACGCGGCGCACGTGCACGAGGCCGTGCTCCGCTACTCCCGGGAGATCGCGTTCGCCACCGCCGACGTCTACGCGCGCGCGGCCGAGGCGCGCGGCGCGTGGGACGCCCGGCTCGAGGCGCTCATCGTCGACTCGGTGCTCCGCGGCGAGGCCGACGACGAGGTGCGCTCCCGCGCCGCGGCGCTGGGCTGGACGGGCTCCGCGGGCGTCGCCGTCACCGTCGGCCGCACGCCGACGCAGGTCGATGACCCCGAGGCGGTGGTCGAGGCGATCCGCCGCGGGTCCCAGCAAGCCGGGTACGACGTGCTGACCGGCGCGCAGGGCGACCACATGGTGGCCGTGCTCGGCGGGGTCGACGACGCGGTCAAGGCCGCCACGACGGTCGCCGGTCACTTCGGCGCGGGGCCGGTGGTCGTCGGACCCGTGGTCTCCGATCTCGTCGCCGCGGCCGCCTCGGCGCGGACGGCGATCTCCGGCCTCCGCGCCGCCGAGGGCTGGCCGGACGCTCCCCGCCCGGTGGCGTCGGCCGCGCTGCTGCCCGAGCGGGCTCTCGCCGGCGACGGGCATGCCCGGCGGTCCCTGGTCGGCGACGTCTACCAGCCCATCGCGGAGGCCGGGCCGGTGCTGGTCGAAACGCTGGCGGCCTACCTGGAGAGCGGAGGATCCGTCGAAGCGGCCGCCCGCCTGCTGTTCGTGCACCCGAACACGGTGCGCTACCGGCTTCGCCGGATCACCGACCTGACCGGCCTCAACCCAACCGATCCCCGCGACGGCTACACGCTCCGCCTTGCCCTGACGCTCGGCCGCCTCACCGCCTAGCGACCGAACGGCCCGGCCACCCGGCCACCCGGCCGCCCAGCCGCCCGGACCGCCAATTGATCACGTGATCAATTGGCGGCTGTTGTGGGAACCCTCCAAACTTCGCGGATTGACCTTTGTCGCTCCAGCCGACGGCTATCCGGCCGCACACAGGGAAGGCTGGAAGTGTGCTCGCCATCGTCGCTCCAGGCCAGGGGTCCCAGGCTCCCGGCATGCTGGCGCCGTGGCTCGAGGACAGCGCATTCGCCGACCGCGTCAACTGGCTGTCCGCGGTCACTGGCCTCGACCTCGAGTACTACGGGACACGGGCGGACGCCGACACCATCCGCGACACCGAGATTGCCCAGCCGCTGCTCGTCGCGACCGGCATCCTGAGTGCCCTGGCGCTGTTCCCCCACCCGGCCGACGCCTTCACCAAGGTCACGCTCGCGGCCGGCCACAGCGTGGGCGAGATCACCGCCGCCACTGGGGTCAGGGTCATCACGGCCGAGCAGGCCATGGTCTTCGTCCGGGAGCGCGGACGCGCGATGGCCGAGGCCGCCAAGGCCACCCCGACCGGCATGACGGCCGTGCTCGGCGGCGACCTGGAGGAGGTCGTCGCCGCCATCGAGTCGCTCGGCCTGACGGCGGCCAACATCAACGGCGCCGGTCAGATCGTCGCGGCCGGCACCGTCGAGCAACTCGAGGCGCTCGCCGCCGCTCCCCCGCCCGGCACCAGGCTGCGGCCGCTGTCGGTCGCGGGAGCGTTCCACACCTTCCACATGGCGCCCGCCGTCGAGATCCTGCACAAGCACGCCCGTGCGATCAGCACCCACGATCCGCGCAGCAGGCTGCTGTCCAACCGCGACGGCCAGGTCGTCCACGACGGCCGCGAGTTCCTCGCCCGGCTCGTGGACCAGGTCTCCACACCCGTTCGCTGGGACCTGTGCCAGCAGACGATGCGCGACCTCGGCGTCACGGGCATGCTGGAGGTCCCGCCCGCCGGCACGCTCACCGGCCTCGCCCGCCGCGAACTGCCCGGCGTCGAGACGTTCGCCCTGAAGACGCCGGACCACCTCGACGATGCGCGCGCGTTCGTCGAGGAGCACGGGCAGGCCAGCCCATACGACGCGAGCCCGACGTGGCGCATGGTCGTGGCCCCGGTGAAAGGGACGTTCTCCCGCGCGGACGTCTCCGCCGGGGATACGCTGACGGCTGGCGCCGCGGTCGGCACCGTCCAGTCGCTGCGCGAGTCGCTGCCGGTCAGTGCCCGGCACGGGGGCACCATCGTGGAGTGGCTCGTCGAGGACGGCGATCCGGTGGCTCCGGGCCAGCCACTGGTCCGACTGCATCCGGAGGTAGGAGCATGAACGGCGCGCAGATCACCGGTCGCCGCACCGACACGGAGACGGCCATTCTCGGCATCGGCGGCTACCGGCCGGCCCGCTCGGTGCCCAACGCCGAGATCCTCCAGAACATCGACTCGTCCGACGAGTGGATCCGTACCCGGTCGGGCATCGCCAGCCGCCGGTGGGCCAACGACGAGGAGACCGTCGTCAACATGAGCCTCGCGGCCGGCGGCAAGGCGCTCGCCGACGCCGGCGTGACCGCCGACCAACTCGACTGCGTCCTCGTCTCGACCGTCACCCACCTGCTCCAGACGCCCTCCGCGGCGGCCGAGATCGCCTACAAGCTCGGCACGAACCGCGCGGCCGCGTTCGACATCTCCGCCGCGTGCGCCGGCTTCTGCTACGGCATCGGCCTCGCCTCCGACATGGTGCGCGTCGGCACCGCCGAGCACGTCCTGGTGATCGGCGTCGAGCGGCTGTCGGACATCACCGACCACCACGACCGCTCGACGGCGTTCCTGTTCGCCGACGGCGCGGGTGCCGTCGTGGTCGGCCCGTCCCGCGAGCCTGGGATCGGCCCCGTGGTCTGGGGCTCGGACGGCGAGCACCTCGACCTCATCAAGCAGAAGGAGGATTGGCGGGACGCCCTGTTCTGCGCGGACGGGCCCCGGTTGCCGGCCCTGGTGATGGAGGGCAACGCGGTCTTCCGGTGGGCGTCGTACGAGATGGCCGCGGTCGCGCAGCAGGCGCTCGACGCGGCCGGCATCGGCGTGGAGGACCTCGACGTGTTCGTCCCGCACCAGGCCAACGACCGCATCACGACCGCGATGGCGCGCTCGCTCCGGCTCCCCGACCGCGTCGTGGTCGCGCGCGACATCGCCGAGCAGGGCAACACCTCCGCCGCGTCCATCCCGCTCGCCCTCGAACGGCTGCTCGCGACCGGCGAGGCGCAAAGCGGTCAACTCGCGTTGCTCATCGGGTTCGGGGCCGGCCTGGTCTACGGCGCCCAGGTCGTCCGGATCCCCTAGAACCCCGACACCGGGGGTTCGCAAACTTCAACCACAACTTGACACTGGTCCTGATGCTCGTCCCGGACCGGCGGCAGCCGGCCGAGATGCACCACCGGAAACACGACACAGGGAGAACACCACGATGGCCACCACCGAAGAAATCCGCAGCGGGCTTGCCGAGATCATCAACGAGATCGCCGGCGTGCCCGCGGCCGACGTCCAACTCGACAAGTCGTTCACCGACGACCTCGACATCGACTCGCTGTCCATGGTCGAGGTCGTCGTCGCCGCCGAGGAGAAGTTCGACGTCAAGATCCCGGACGACGAGGTGAAGAACCTCGCCACCGTCGGCGACGCCGTGGCCTATATCGAGCGGTCCAAGGCCTGAGGCGTATGACCGACACCCAGGAGAGAGTCGTTGTCACCGGGCTCGGCGCGACGACGCCCGTCGGAGGCGACGTCCCGTCGACCTGGGAGTCGTTCCTCGCCGGACGGTCGGGGGTTCGCGTCCTGACCGAGGACTGGGCGGCCGAGATGCCCGCGCGCATCGCCGGACGGGCGGCCGTCGAGCCGTCCGACGTGCTCGCCCGCGTCGAGGCACGGCGGCTGGACCGCTCGGCGCAGTTCTCGCTCATCGCCGCACGCGAGGCGTGGTCGGACGCCGGCCTCGCGGACGTCGACGGGGACCGGCTCGGCGTCGTGTGCGCCACCGGCATCGGCGGCGTGACCTCGCTGCTGTCCAACTACGACACGCTGCGTGCGTCCGGGCCCCGCCGGGTCTCGCCGCTGGCCGTGCCGATGTTGATGCCGAACAGCCCGTCCGCGCACGTCGGGCTCGAACTCGGTGCGCGGGCGGGGGTCCACACGCCGGTCAGCGCGTGCGCGTCCGGAGCGGAGGCGCTGGCCTACGGGCTGGACATGATCCGCGTCGGACGGGCCGACGTCGTCGTCGCGGGCGGCACCGAGGCCGCCATCCACCCGCTGCCCCTGGCCGCCTTCGCGAACATGATGGCGCTGTCCAAGCGCAACGACGAGCCCGAGCTGGCCAGCCGCCCGTACGACAAGGGCCGTGACGGCTTCGTGCTCGCCGAGGGCGCCGGCATGATCGTGCTCGAGCGGGAGAGCCACGCACGGGCGCGGGGCGCTCGCTGCTACGCGGAGTTGCTCAGCGCCGGCATGTCCGCCGACTCCCATCACATCGCCCAGCCCGAACCGCAGGGCCGCGGCGCGATCTCGGCGATGCAGCGGGCGTTGGCGGAGGGCCACCTGTCAACGGCCGACGTGCGGCACATCAACGCGCACGCGACCTCGACCCCGGTGGGCGACGTCGCCGAGGCGATCGCGATCCGTACGGCGTTCGGCGACGACGCGGGGAGCATCGCGGTCACGTCCACCAAGTCGATGGTGGGGCACCTGCTCGGTGGCGCGGGCGCCGTCGAGTCGATCGCGACGATCCTGGCGCTGTACCACCGCACCGCCCCACCGACGATCAACGTCGACAACCTCGACGACGAGATCGGCCTCGACCTCGTCCGCGACCAGCCACGCCCGCTCGGCGACGGTCCGCTCGCGGCCCTGAACAACTCGTTCGGCTTCGGCGGGCACAACGTCGCCCTCGCGTTCCGGAGCATCTGAGATGGCAGCCGTCACCACCGGCACCGCAACGTCCTCCGCGGCTGCGAAGCCGCCGCGCGAGGAGGACCCGCGCAACCCCAACCACCGGCTCGCCACGCTGCTCGACCCGGGCTCGGTGCAGCTGCTCGGCCCCGACGACCGTGCGGGGATGCTCGCCGCTCGCGGCACCATCGACGGCACGCCGGTCGTCGCGTTCTGCTCGGACGCCACGGTGATGGGCGGAGCGATGGGCAACGACGGCTGCGCCATCGCCGTGGAGGCCTACGAGGCGGCGCTCGCCGACGGTGTCCCGATCATTGGGCTGTGGCACTCCGGCGGCGCCCGGCTGGCCGAGGGCGTGCTCTCGCTGCACTCGGTGGGCCGGATCTTCGAGGTCATGACCCGTGCCTCGGGCCGGATCCCGCAGCTGTCGGTCGTCCTCGGGCCCGCCGCCGGCGGCGCCGCGTACGGCCCCGCGCTGACCGACATCGTGGTGATGGGGCCCGAGGGCCGGATCTTCGTCACCGGCCCGGACGTGGTGCGCTCGGTGACCGGCGAGGACGTCGACATGCTGCGTCTCGGCGGCCCCGAGCCGCACGGGCGACGGTCGGGCGTCGTGCACGTCGTCACCTCCACGGAGCGGGCCGCCCTGGACGAGGCGCGGCGGCTCGCCGCCCTACTCGGTGCGCAGGGCGAGGTGGACGTGGGTTCCATCGCCGACCGCGACCTGGCGAGCCACCTGCCCGAGTCCGCGAAGCGGGCCTACGACGTGAAGCCGCTGGTCGCCGACGTCCTGGACGAGGGCACCGCCCTGGAGTTGCACGCGCAGTGGGCACCCAACATCACCACGACGCTGGGGCGGCTCGGCGGCCGGACGGTGGGCGTCGTCGCGAGCAACCCGCTCCGGCTCGGGGGCTGCCTGGACTCCACATCGGCAGAGAAGGCCGCCCGCTTCGTCCGGATGTGCGACGCGTTCGGCGTTCCCCTCGTCGTCGTGGTCGACGTCCCCGGCTACCTGCCCGGCGTCGGCCAGGAGTGGGACGGAGTCGTCCGGCGCGGGGCCAAGCTGCTGCACGCCTTCGCGGAGGCGACCGTGCCGCGCGTGACGCTGGTCACCCGGAAGGCCTACGGCGGCGCGTACATCGCGATGAACTCCCGGGCGCTCGGGGCCACCCGGGTGCTCGCCTGGCCCACCGCCGAGGTGGCCGTGATGGGCGCCGTCGCGGCCGTGCGCATCCTGCACCGGCGGCGGCTGGCCGAGGTGGACCCGGCGATACGGCCGCAACTCGAGGAGGAGCTCGCGGCCGAGCACGAGCGGATGGCCGGCGGGTTGACCAGGGCGATGGAGCTCGGCGTCGTCGACGAGATCGCCGAGCCGGCCACGACCCGTTCGGCGCTGGCCCGCGCGGTGGCCGACGCCCCTGCCCGGCGCGGCCAACACGGCAACATCCCGCTGTAGCCGGCGCCCCGCTCCACGACGAAGCGTCCCGGGCCTCGGTTGCGAGGCCCGGGACGCTTCACGTGGTGAGGCCGCTGTGAACCCGGATCACCGGGGCCGGGGAGTCACCCGGTGCCGGAGCGGCCACGCTTGTGGGGGCGTTACCCGTTCGTGACCATACTCGGTGCGGCGCACCTTGTGAAGAGTCATGTCGCAGCTGAACACAATTGGGCGTCTTGTGTCACACCACCTGATGCAGCCAACGGACGGGAGCGCCTTCGCCGGCGTACCGGAAGGGCTCGAGCTCGTCGTCCCACGGACCGCCGAGCAGTTGCCGCAGCTCGTCCTCCAGCTGGACCTCGCCGAGGGCGGCCTTCATCAGCGCCGCCTTCAGCCGATCCTCCGGAATCATGATGTCGCCGTGCACCCCGGTCGCCGCGTGGAAGACACCGAGGTCCGGGGTGTACGAGTACCGCGCACCCTCGTAGCCGGGGCTCGGTTCCTCCGTGACTTCGAACCGCAAGTGCAGCCAGCCCCGCAGCGCGGAGGCAAGCTTCGCCCCCGTGCCGGGTTGGCCCTGCCAGGTCATCTCCGCCCGGTACATCCCGGGAGCCGCAGGCTGGGGTGTCCAGTGCAAGCTCACGCGCATGCCGAGAGCGCCGGCGACGGCCCACTCGATGTGCGGGCACAACGCCGACGTCGCGGCGTGGACGTACAGGACGCCACGTGCTGTCACCGGGTCCTCCTCTTCGGGTCGAGGGACGCCTTCCCCTACGGCCTCGAACCCCCCAGGCAGCACCTGGTGACGCCGATCATTGTGCCGGATGGCGGCCCGCGACGCCAGTCGGACACACCGCCGTGGCAGGCTCAGGGCCATGCCGCACACGATGGCGAACTCCGACAACCCCTTTGTCACGTCCAGCAGCCTGCCGTACCAGCTCCCGCCATTCGACCGGATCCGGGACGAGCACTATCTGCCGGCGTTCGAGCGCGGCATCGCCGAGCAGCGCGCCGAGATCTCCGCCATCACCGGCAACGCCGCGGCACCGACGGTCGACAACACGCTGGTCGCCCTGGAGTCGTCCGGCCGGCTGCTCCAGCGCGTCTCGGCGGTCTTCTTCAACCAGGCCTCGTCGGACACCAACGACGAACTGCAGCGCATCCAGCGCGACGTGGCGCCCCAGCTTGCCGCCCATCAGGACGCCATCCACCTCGACGCCGAACTGTTCGACCGGATCAGGTCGCTGTACGAGGTCCGCGACTCGCTCGACCTGGACCCCGAGACGTACCGGCTGCTCGAGCGCTACCACAGCGACTTCGTCCGCGCGGGCGCCACGCTCGACGCAGCCTCGCAGCAGCGGCTGCGCGCGATCAACGAGGAGCTCTCCGCGCTGTCGACCGCCTTCCAGCAGAACCTGCTCGCCGACACCAACGACTCCGCCGTGATTGTCGACGACGTGAAGGAACTGGACGGGTTGTCCAGCGAGGCGGTCGCAGCCGCGGCCGAGGCGGCACGCGCCCGCGGCATGGACGACGGCTACGTCCTCGAACTCGTGCTGCCCACGCCCCAGCCGTGCCTCGCGTCGCTCACCGACCGCGCCCTGCGCGAGCGGGTGATGCGCGCGTCGCTCGCCCGCGGCGGCAACGGCAACGAGCACGACAACTCCTCGACGGTCCTGCGGATGGCCGCGCTGCGCGCCGAACGGGCCCGGCTGCTCGGCTACCCGGACCACGCGACGTACGTCCTCGCCGACCGCACCGCCAAGACGCCGCAGGACGTCGATGCCCTCCTCGAGCAACTCGTGCCGCCGGCCATCGCCAACGCCAAGGCCGAGGCCGAGGCGCTGCAGGCCGCCATCGACGCCGACGGCGCGGGATTCACCCTCGAGCCGTGGGACTGGGCGCTGTACTCCGAACGCGTCCGCAAGGCGAACTTCGACATCGACGCCGCGGACCTGCGCCCGTACTTCGAGCTCGAGCGGGTGCTGCGCGACGGCGTGTTCCTGGCGGCGAACCTCCTGTACGGCATCACCGTCACCGAACGGCAGGATCTGCCCGCCCACCATCCGGACGCCCGGGTGTTCGAGGTCCACGACGCGGACGGCTCGCCGCTGGGGCTGTTCATCGGCGACTACCACGCCCGCGAGTCCAAGCGCGGCGGGGCCTGGATGAGCACTCTCGTCGACCAGTCGGACCTGCTCGGCACCCGGCCCGTGGTCGTGAACAACCTCAACATCCCGAAGCCGCCGCCGGGCGAGCCGGTGCTGCTCACCTTCGACGAGGTCACCACGGCGTTCCACGAGTTCGGTCACGCGCTGCACGGGCTGTTGTCCGCAGTGCGCTACCCGCGGTTCTCCGGGACGAGCGTGTCGCGGGACTTCGTGGAGTATCCGTCGCAGGTCAACGAGATGTGGGCCACCTGGCCCGAGGTCCTGGAACGCTATGCCCGGCACCACCGCACCGGGGAGTCGCTGCCGCGGGACCTGCTCGACCGGCTGCTCGCGTCACGCCGGTGGGGCGAGGGCTTCAAGACCACCGAGTACCTCGCCGCGACCCTGCTCGACCAGGCGTGGCACCGGCTGGCGCCGGACGAGGTGCCCGACGACGTCGCGGCCTTCGAGAGGTCCGCGCTGCGGCGTGCGGGCGTAGAGTTCGAGCCCGTCCCCCCGCGGTACCGGACGACCTACTTCCAGCACATCTGGGGCAGCGGCTACAGCGCGGCCTACTACTCCTACATCTGGAGCGAGGTGCTCGACGCCGACACGGTGGAGTGGTTCAAGGAGAACGGCGGCCTGCGGCGCGAGAACGGCGACTGGTTCCGCTCCACTCTGTTGTCCAAGGGCGGCAGCGTCGACGAGATGGCGGCGTTCCGGGCGTTCCGCGGCCGCGAGCCGGTCATCGATCCCCTGCTCGACCGCCGCGGCCTGCGCCCCCAATGATCACGTTAACCACCCCGTTGGGTCCTTTACCAGGCCCAC
>JBMCTR010000010.1:0-14573 GCA_048622955.1 Actinomycetota bacterium | reverse complement strand
CGATCCCGCCAGGGACGGTCCGACCATCCGCGGCCGGCTCGGCGTCGTCCCGCAGCAGGACACGCTGGACGAGTTCCTGACGGTGCGGGAGAACATCATCAGCTACGGCCGGTACTTCGGCCTGCCGCGCTCCGTCGCGGCCGAGCGCTCCACCGAACTGCTCGAGTTCGCGCAGCTCAGCGAGCGGGCGAACAGCAAGGTGGAGCCGTTGTCCGGGGGAATGAAGCGGCGGCTGACGATCGCCCGGGCGCTGGTGAACGAGCCCGAGGTACTGCTGCTCGACGAGCCCACGACCGGGCTGGACCCGCAGGCCCGGCACGTGCTCTGGGACCGGCTGTTCGGCCTCAAGCGCCGCGGCGTCACGCTGGTGCTCACCACCCACTACATGGACGAGGCCGAGCAACTGTGCGACCGCCTCGTCGTGATGGACGGCGGCAAGATCGTCGCGGAGGGCTCGCCGCGCCAGCTGATCGAGGCGCACTCGACGCGCGAGGTGGTCGAACTGCGCTTCCCGGTCGACGACCACGCGCTGTACGAGTCGAAGGTCGCGGGCCTGGCGGACTCGGTGGAGGTGCTGCCGGACCGGCTGCTGCTCTACACCGACGACGGCGACGCGACGGTCGCGGCGGTGCACGACCGGGGGCTCGAGCCGCTGTCGGTGCTCGCCCGGCGCGCCACCCTGGAGGACGTCTTCCTGCACCTGACCGGCCGGACGCTGGTGGACTAGGCGATGGCCGACGCGACGACCGACACGGCGACCGCCGAACCCGCGCCGCGCACCCAGCCGCCGGTCGGCCGGATGTGGCCGCGGGCGCTGCAGTTCTGGCTGATGTCCTACCGCAGGGTGTGGCGGGGGAGCCTGGTGAGCGGCTTCCTGGCTCCCGTGCTGTACCTGAGCGCGATGGGCTACCTGCTCGGGCCGCTGGTCGACAGCGGGACCCGCGGCGGCATCCCCGGCGTCGAGTACCTCGCGTTCGTGGCGCCCGGAATCCTGGCCGCGCAGGCGATGCAGACGGCCGTGAGCGAGTCCACGTTCGCGGTGCTGGCCGCCATCAAGTGGCGGCGGCAGTACCTCGCGATGCTGGCGACCCCGCTCGGGGTGCCGGACGTGCTCGTGGGCCACCTGGTGTTCGTCCTGCTGCGGGTGGCGATGACCAGCACGGTGTTCCTGGGGGTCGCCGTGGCCCTGGGCGCGATCCGCACGTGGTGGGCGGTGCTGATGCTGCCGGTGGCCGTGCTCTGCGGCCTCGCGTTCGCCGCGCCGGTGTTCGCCTTCGCCGGCACCCAGTCCGACGGCCAGGGCTTCAACGTGCTGTTCCGGTTCATCATCATGCCGATGTTCCTGTTCTCGGGGACCTTCTTCCCGATCGACCAGTTGCCCGGCGTCCTCGAGCCGGTCGCATGGGCGACGCCGCTGGCGCACGCGGTCGCGCTGTGCCGCGACCTGGCGCTGGGCACCGCGACCGGGGCCGCCGCGGCACTGCACGTCGGGTACCTGCTGGTGTGGATCGTCGTCGGCTACCGGTTCGCGCTGGCGTCGTTCCGCCGGCGGTTGGTGGTGTAGCCCGTGACGGTCACCAAACCCCGCACCCCGCTGGCCTCGCGCGTGGCCCGTGCCCTGCCCGTCCCCGCCGGTGCCGGGCTGGCGCGGATGCTCGTCGAGCGCAACGCGCGTGCGTTCAAGCACTTCTGGATCGTGATCGTCAGCGGCCTGTTCGAGCCGATGTTCTACCTGTTCGCGATGGGCGTCGGCCTGGGCAGGCTGATCGGGCAGATCGACGCCGGCGGCGGGCAACTGGTCGACTACGCCGTGTTCGTCGCGCCGGCGCTGCTCGCGGCGTCCGCGATGAACGGCGCTGTCTTCGACTCGACGTTCAACGTGTTCTTCAAGCTGAAGTACGACAAGCTCTACGACTCCGTGCTGGCCACGCCCATGGGCTCGCGCGACGTGGCCATCGGCGAGGTGGTCACGGCGCTGACCCGCGGGCTGGTGTACTCGACGGCGTTCCTGGCCATCGCGACGGCGGCCGGGTACGTGCAGAGCTGGTGGGCCCTGCTGGCGGTCCCGGTCGCCACGCTGATCGGCTTCGCGTTCGCCGCGGTCGGCATGGCCGTGGCCACACTGATGCGCAACTGGCAGGACTTCGACTACGTGCAGCTGGCGATCCTGCCGATGTTCCTGTTCTCGACCACGTTCTTCCCGCTGTCCACCTTCCCGGGCGCCATGCAGGTGGTCGTCCAGGCGACGCCGCTCTACCACGGGGTCACCCTGATGCGCGAGCTGATGCTCGGACAGGTCGGCGCGGGCATGCTCGTGCACGCGGCGTATTTTGTGGTGATGGGCTTGGCCGGCGCGTACGTCGCGGCGCTGCGCATCGAGAGGTTGCTGCTCACATGAGGCCTCCGGTCCCCGTCCACGCCGTCCAGCGGCGCACCGTGGGGACGCTGGTCAGTGCGCAGGTGGCGGGCGGGTTGGGGATCAGCAGCGGCGTTGCCGCTGGCGCACTGCTGGTGGCCCGCGTCCTGGGCCTGCCCGATCTCGCCGGGTTCGCCCAGAGCGCGCTGGTCCTCGGGTCGGCACTGCTCGCCCTCCCGGCCGCCGCGCTGGCCGCGCGGTTCGGCCGCCGGATCGGCCTCGGTGTGACGCTGGCGTTGGCCGCCTGCGGCGCGGCCGCGGTGATCGCGGCTGCGGAGCTGCGGCTGTTCCCGCTGCTGCTCCTGGGTATGGCGCTGTTCGGTGGCGGGATGACCGCCGGCCTGCAGAGCCGGTACGCCGCGATCGACCTGGCGGCACCGGACCGGCGCGCGCGGACGTTGTCGCTCGTGGTCTGGGCGACGACCATCGGCGCGGTGGCCGGTCCGAACCTTCTCGGCCCCGGCGACTGGGTCGCCGAGCGCGTCGGGATCGCGTCGCTGGCCGGGCCGTTCGTGATCGCCCTCGCCGCGATGGTCGTGGCGGCGGCCGTCGTGTGGCTCCGGCTACGCCCCGACCCGCTGCTGCTGGCGCAGAGCCTGGAGCCCGGCGCCGGGGAGCCGAGCCGCAAGCAGCGTCGTGGGCTGCGGGCCGGCATGGCGGCGGCGCGCCGGTCGCCGCGGGCCGTGCTCGGTCTGGCAGCGGTCGTCCTGGCGCACACCGTCATGGTGTCGGTGATGGTGATGACCCCGATCCACATGGACGACGGGCAGGCGTCGCTGGAGATCATCGGGTTCGTGATCAGTGTCCACGTCGCCGGCATGTACGCCTTCTCGCCGGTCATGGGCTGGCTGGCGGACCGCCTCGGGCGGGTCGTGATGATCTCGGCCGGCGGCGGGATGCTGCTCGCGGCCGTGGCGCTGGCGGGCAGGGCTCCGGAGGGGCACTCGGTGGGGTTGACCGCCGGCCTGTTCCTGCTCGGCCTCGGCTGGTCGGCCTGTCTCGTGGCCGGCTCGACGCTGCTGTCGGAGTCGGTGGCACTGGACGAGCGCCCGGTCGTCCAGGGCACGTCGGACCTGCTGATGGGGCTGGCCGCAGCCGGCGGAGGCGCGGCGGCCGGGTTCGTGGTCAGCAACCTCGGCTACGGGGTCCTGAACGCCGGCGCGGCCGGCATCGTGGTCGCGCTGCTCGTCGGTGCCGGGTGGACCGGGTCCCGGCATCCCGCTGCGCCGTCGCCGAGCACCGAGCCGGTCGACGTGGCCTGACCCTTCCCGTCCCGGTCGGCGTGTCGCACCAAGATCGAACACTCGTTCGTCCTAGGATCCACAGGTAGGGGTAGCGGTACGGCGTTATCCACAGATCGAGATCGGGCCCTCGAGCTCTGTCGGTGGCGGCGCGTAGCGTCCCCTGAGTGACAGCCAGACGACCGGAAGGCCGCAAGGCGGCCGGCAACTCCAGGGTGGTAACCATGCCAGCTCCCGCAGACCGCGAGAAGGCACTCGAGACCGCGCTCGCCCAGATCGAGCGGGCGCACGGCAAGGGGTCGGTGATGCGCCTCGGCGACGAGCCGCGGATGCCGATCGAAGTGATCCCCACCGGCTCCATCGCGCTCGACGTCGCCCTCGGCGTCGGCGGCCTGCCGCGGGGCCGGATCGTCGAGGTGTACGGCCCGGAGGCGTCCGGCAAGACGTCCATCGCGCTGCACGCGGTGGCCAACGCCCAGAAGGCGGGGGGAGCGGCCGCGTTCATCGACGCTGAGCACGCGCTCGACCCGAGCTACGCCGAGGCGATCGGGGTCGACATCGGCTCGTTGCTGGTGTCGCAGCCGGACACCGGAGAGCAGGCGCTGGAGATCGCCGACACGCTGATCCGGTCCGGTGCGATCGACGTGGTCGCGATCGACTCCGTCGCGGCCCTCGTCCCCAAGGCGGAGATCGAAGGCGAGATGGGCGACAGCCACGTGGGCCTGCAGGCGCGCCTGATGAGCCAGGCGCTGCGTAAGCTCGCCGGCGCGCTGAGCCAGTCCAAGACCACGGCGATCTTCATCAACCAACTCCGGGAGAAGGTGGGGGTCTTCTTCGGCAGCCCGGAGACCACGACCGGCGGCAAGGCGCTGAAGTTCTACGCCTCGGTCCGGCTCGACGTCCGGCGCATCGAGACGCTCAAGGACGGCACCGACGCCGTCGGCAACCGGACACGGATCAAGGTGGTGAAGAACAAGCACTCCGCGCCGTTCCGGCAGGCGGAGTTCGACATCCTCTACGGCGAGGGCATCAGCCGCGAGGGCGGGCTCATCGATCTCGGTGTGGAGCAGGGCCTCGTCCGCAAGTCCGGCGCCTGGTACACCTACGAGGGCGACCAACTCGGGCAGGGCAAGGAGAACGCGCGCAACTTCCTCAAGGACAACCCGGACCTGGCCGACGAGATCGAGAAGAAGATCAAGGAGAAGCTCGGCGTGGGGCCGCGGGTGGATGACCCGCCCCCTGAGGCGGCGACGGAGGCCGCGGAGCCGCCGCTGGACTTCTAAGGGCACGGCCGGGGCGGATCATGGCTGCCGATGACGACGCCGACCCGGAGAGCGCGGCGCGGGCCATCGTGCTGCGCAAGCTGTCCGCGGCGCCCCAGACCAGGGCGCAGCTCGACGAGGCGATGCGCCGCAAGGGGATCGCCGCCGACGTCCGAGGTCGGGTGCTGGAACGGTTCAGCGATGTCGGGTTGATCGACGATGCGACGTTCGCCCGGATGTGGGTGGAGTCCCGGCACGCCGGCCGCGGCCTCGCCAGGAAGGCACTCGCGCACGAGTTGCGGCGGCGAGGGGTGGACGAGAGCCTGGTCGACGAGGCCGTCGATCAGTTGCCGGCCGCTGAGGAGGAGGCCACGGCCCGCGCGCTCGTGGCCAAGCGCCTGCGGTCGACGCGAGGCCTGGAACCGCGGACGCGCACTCGGCGGCTGGCGGGCATGCTGGCCCGCAAGGGCTACCCGGCGGCGCTCGCCGCTCGCGTCGTCCGCGAGGCGCTGGAGAGCGAGGGCGTCGATGACGTGGATCTCATGGAGGCGGAGGACTGGTAGGACGCGCGTGGAGCCGTACTCGCCGCTCGGGTCGCCGATGCGTGCCGGAGGGGCGGATGGCGCCGGAGCGAGAAAGGTCTCAAAATCATAACGTCAGCATCTTGACCATGGCAGGTGGGCACTCGTAGCCTCACAGAAAAGAAAGGGACCTCCGCTACCGCGGAGCCGCACACAACACGACAAGCACTCCGACACCCGTAACTACCCGGTCAGTTGACCGGTACGTGACGCCAGAGCCGCCGGCATTGCCGGGGGTTGCAGCCGATACAGTTGGTGCTGCGTGTGCGCGCTCTCACAGGCGCCGCGCACACGGCGTTACCCCGGTGTCGCCGTGGCCGGTCACGACCGGCGGCGTCGACGCCCGCGCTCCACGGTGTCGCCGCGGCAGCGGACGGACCCTGTTGAGGAGACGTCCGCGCGCGGGCGGCGACATAGAGGGAGCCGACGATGGACAGTGCAGTAGTAGCGGGTTTTCTGATCGCCGGCCTCCTTCTTCTCGTCATCGCGGTAGGCGTGTTGACCGTCGTGTTGCTGCGGCGGCCCGGGCAGGCCTCGCAACTGGCGGCCCAGGAGGCAGCCGACGTGTTGCTCGCCGATGCCCGGCGGGAGGCCGAGGAACTGCGCGACCGCGCACGGGACGAGGCGCAGCAGGTACGGCAGCGGGCGAGCCAGCTCACCGAGGACGCCCGCACGGCGCGGGACGAGGCCGAAGCCGACATCCAGACCATGCGCTCGGACCTGAGTAACCAGCGGCTCGACCTCGAGCGGCGGGAAAGCCGGTTGGCCGAGCGCGAGGAGCGCCTCGACGCCGAGGAGCGAGCGCGCGACGACCGGGACGCCGAACTGGCCCGGCGCGCCAGCGAGCTGGACCGCCGAGCGGCCGAGCTCGAGAACCTGGAGCGGGAGCGGCAGGAGGTCCTCGAACGCACCGCGGAGCTCACCGCGGAGCAGGCCAAGGCCGAGCTCGTCGCCTCGGTCGAGGCGCAGGCCAAGCGGGAGGCCGCGATCCTGGTCCGGGACATCGAGCGGGAGGCGCAGGAGCAGGGCGACGAACGCGCGCGCGAGATCATCACGCTGGCGATCCAGCGGCTGGCCTCCGAGCAAACCGCGGAGTCCGTGGTTTCCGTGCTGCACCTGCCGGCCGACGAGATGAAGGGCCGGATCATCGGTCGGGAGGGCCGGAACATCCGGGCCTTCGAGCAGGTCACCGGCGTCAACCTGATCATCGATGACACGCCCGAGGCGGTCCTGCTGTCATGCTTCGATCCGGTGCGCCGGGAGGTCGCCCGACTGACGCTGGAGGAACTGGTCCTCGATGGCCGCATCCACCCGCACCGCATCGAGGAGCAGTACGAGCTGAGCAAGGCGGAGGTCGAGCGGCTCTGCGTCCGCGCGGGCGAGGACGCGCTGGTGGAGGTGGGCGTGACCGACGTCCATCCCGACCTCGTCGCACTGCTGGGCCGGCTGCGATATCGCACGTCGTACGGCCAGAACGTGCTCAAGCACCTCGTGGAGTCGGCGCACGTCGCCGGCATGATGGCGGCCGAGCTCGGGATGGACGTCCCACTCGTCAAGCGGTGTGCGCTCTTCCATGACATCGGCAAGGCGCTGACGCACGAGGTCGAGGGCAGCCACGCGATCATCGGCGCGGAGATCGCCCGGCGCTACGGCGAGCACGAGGATGTCGTGCACGCCATCGAGGCGCACCACAACGAGGTCGAGGTCCGCACCATCGAGGCCGTGCTGACCCAGGCGGCCGACGCGATCTCCGGTGGCCGGCCGGGCGCGCGCAGGGAGTCGCTCGAGGCGTACGTGCGACGGCTCGAGCGCCTCGAGGAGATCGCGAAGAGCCGCGAGGGCGTGGAGAAGGTCTTCGCGATGCAGGCCGGCCGGGAGGTCCGGGTGATGGTGCTGCCCGACGTCGTCGACGACATCGAGGCCAGCGTGCTCGCCCGCGACATCGCCAAGCAGGTCGAGGAGGAGCTCACCTATCCGGGCCAAATCCGGATCACCGTGGTCCGGGAGTCCCGCGCCACCGAATTCGCCCGCTGACGCCGCGGTTCGAACGTGATCGAAGCCCTCAGCCCGGGGACGGCGGGTCCGCCGGGCCGAGCACGGGCCCGGCCGTCGACTCCCAGGCGGTGGCCCAGCGGCCGTCCTGGATCGCCGCGTCGACGATCTCGTCGATGAACGCGCGGAACTCGGCGTCGCCCTTCGCGACGCCGATGCCGTAGGCCTGCTCGACCCGAGGTTCGTCGAGCAGCGCGAAATGATCGCCCACCACGCCGGCGAAGGCGAGGTCCGGCCCGTACGCCGCGTCCACCTCGCCGGCCCGCAGCAGCTCGAGGCACTCGGTGGCGCCGGCGCGCTCCACCGGAGTGTCCGGCAGGGTGCGGACCGCCTCCTCGGGCACGTCGTCCGCCACGCAGACCGTTCCGGCGGTGACGCTGCCGGTCCCCCGGGGAACGAGCACCCGGTGTTCGCCCACGTGGTACGGACCGGCGAGCCCGATGATCTCCCCGGCCGCGTCGTCCCAGGGAAGCGCCGCCACGACCATGTCGACGTGGCCGTCCTCGATGAGCCGTTCGCGCTGGCGATGCTCGACCTCGACCCAACCGATCTCGTGCGCGGGAATGCCGAGGGCACCGGCGACCAGTTTCGCGATCTCTACCTCGAAGCCGACCGGCGTTCCCTCGGCGTCGACCTGGTCGCCCGTGACGCCGACCGTGATGGAGTCGGCGTCGGCGAGTCGGGCCATGGTGGTCCATGCCTCGAAGTCCCTGGCGCTCACCTCGGCAAGGTTCGGGTCGTCGTTCCCGGTGCACTCGGCCGAGCCGAGCGCGACGGCCAGAGCGACCAGCCCAGCGGTAACAGCGCGCATCGCCGTGATTCTGGCACGCGGGCGTAGCGGCCGTGCCTCGGTCCCGGGCGCGCCAAGGTCTCGATATGACGGGAGTGACGTCACAACTCGATCACACTTATGGACCGCAGGTTTCCCGCGGTGGAGTATCACGCGAGGACCCGACAATTGCGGGGGAGAGGAGCATGATGAGACTTTCGACAGCGAGGACGTCGCGGCTCGCCAGACTCGGCATCGCGGTTGCGGCCACGGCGCTGGTCGTTGGAGCGTGCGGGGACGACGGCGACACCGACGCGGCCGGAGACACCGACGAGGCCGACGACGCGGAGGACGGGGAGGCGCCCTCGTTCCTCACGATGGCCACCGGGTCGACCGGCGGCACGTACTTCCCGCTCGGCGGCGCGATCGCCGGTGTGTGGTCGGGCAACATCGACGGCCTCGACGTCAGCACTCAGGCGAGCGGCGCCTCCGTGGAGAACCTCGAGTTGCTGGATCAGGGCGAGGTCGACCTGATCATGTCGATCAACGGCTCCGCCGCCGGTGCGCAGGCCGAGGGGCAGGAGCTGACGTTCGTCGGAAACGTCTACCGCGAGGTCAACCAGATCGTCGCCCGCGCGGACGCGGGGATCACGACGGTGGAGGACCTCGAGGGCATGAGCGTCGCGATCGGCCCTCCGGGCAGCGGCACCGCGGTGTTCGCCGAGGCGCTGCTCGACCGCGCGGGCATCGAGCTCGGCGAGGCACGCCAGGAGACCTTCGGCGAAGCGGCCGACCTGCTGCGGGACGGCACGATCGACGCCTCCTTCGGTGTCCTCGCGCTGCCGGCCGGCAGCCTCGAGGAGGTGGCCAGGGCGACGGACCTGGTCCTGGTGTCGCTCGAGGGCGAGCTTCTCGAACAGACGCTGGCCGATGACCCGACGCTGAGCGAGGTGCAGTACGAGCCCGGCACCTACACCGGTATCGACGAGCCGGCGACGCTCGTCACCAACTGGGCCAGCCTTTACACCACGCCCGATCTCGACGAGGACACGGTCTACAACCTGGTCCGCGTGCTCTACGAGAGCAACGACGAGATCGCGGCGGCGCACGCCGTGGGATCCGAGATTCAGCTCGAGACCGCCCTCGAGGGCGTCGGCGACGTCCCGATCCATCCGGGCGCGGAGCGCTACTACGAGGAGGCCGGCGCTCTGTGACGCCGGGCGGTGGCGGCCCGCTGCGGTTGTCCGCATCGCTGCGGGCACGCGCGCGCCGGCACCGCACGGTCGTGGCCGTGGCCGCCGTGGCGATCGGCATCGTCGCGGCGGCCACGGGCGTCGCCTGGCGCACGGACGCACTCGGCAGCAGGGTCGAGCTCGCCGTGGTCGACCATGACACCGGCGAGGCGTTGTACGCGCGACCGGTGGAGGTCGGAGAACGGTTCGTCCTCGAGCACACGCACTCCGTGACCAAGCGGCCCGTCCTCGAGACGTACTCCGTCGCTGCCGCGGACGCGATCGCACTCGAGGAGCTGTGGTTCGACGAGTTCGGGCCCAACCTGCCCGCAGGCCCCGAGCAGCTCGGCGGGGAGGTGAGCTTCCTGCACGAGGACGGCGGCTACCGTGTGCTCCACCATGGTTACGTGATCGGGGAGGTCCCGTTGCGGGTCGGGGGACCGGAGGTGGACCACAGCCTGACGTTCGCCGATGGCGAACGGATACGGTTGCTCGACTTCGTGCCGAGGGGGGCCTGGGTGGACCTCGAGGTTCGGGGACGGTAGAAGTCGGGGGTTGTGCTCATGGCCGATGACGGGCGGAGCGGTCGGGAGGCACGGGAGCGGCAGGCGGTCGGGCAGCTGCCGGACGAGCTCCCCGAGGACCTTTCGCGCGAGCTCGACCGGGACATCGAGCGGCTCGAGAGCGTCACCTTCACCGAGGCCACCGTCCGCACCCGCCACCTGCGGGCGTGGTGGCGGTGGGCGACGTTCGTCCTCGCGCTGACGCTGAGCCTGTTCCATGTCTATACGGGGGTCTTCGGCACGTTGCCGAGCCAGGAGCAGCGCAGCTTCCACCTCGCGTTCGGCCTCGGTTTGGTGTTCCTGCTGTACCCGGCCAAGGTGGAGTTCTCCCGGCGCGAGGCGATGCGCAGCTGGGTGCTCACCGCCCTGGGCTTGGGCATCCTCGGCCTGCTCGTCATCACGGACAGCGCGGGGCCGGAAGCGGTGGTCCCGGCTGCGGTGGTGCTGCTCCTGGTGCAGGCGGCCCGGCACCTTCCGTGGGATCTGGCGGGCATGCCGGTGGCCGACGTGCTGCTGTCGCTGCTGGGCTTCGCCGCAGCGCTCTACATCTTCTTCACGTGGGAAGAGCTCGTCCTCCGTCCGGCCACCCCGACCGCGCTCGACATCGCGGCGGGTGCCACCGGGATCCTGCTCATCCTGGTCGGGGCGCAGCGGGTGATCGGTACGCCGCTCGTCGCCGTGGCGGTCGCGGTGCTCGCCTACGCCTATTTCGGCAGGGAGATGCCGGGATTCCTGCAGCACGCGGGCTACTCCGTCGACCGGATCATCTCCACCCAGTTCCTCACCACGGAAGGCGTGTTCGGGATTCCGCTGGGCATCTCGGCCACCTTCATCTACATGTTCATGATCTTCGCTGCCATGTTGCAGCGCACCGGAATGGAGCGGTTCTTCACCGAGTTCGCGTTCGGTGCCACCGGCCACCTGACCGGCGGTACCGCCAAGGTCGGCGTGCTGACGAGCGCGTTCTCCGGCACGATCACGGGCAGCTCGGTGGCCAACACGGTGGGCAACGGCGCGTTCACCATCCCGATGATGAAGAAGTCCGGCTACAAAGGCGAGTACGCCGGCGCGGTGGAGGCCGCGTCGTCGACCGGCGGCCAGCTGGCGCCTCCGGTCATGGGTGCCGCGGCATTCATCATGATCGACATCACCGGGATGCCGTACATCGAGATCATCAAGGCCGCGATCATCCCGGCGATCATGTTCTTCCTCGCGCAGTACGTGGTCATCCACTACGACTCGAAGCGGCTGGGCATCGGCGGCCTGCCGAGGGCCCAGCTGCCGAACGTCCCGAGGCTGCTGCTGCGCAAGTGGTATCTGCTGATCCCCATCGTGGTGATCTTCTGGATTCTGGCTCAAGGCCAGACTCCGCTGCGGGCGGCCACGCTTGCGATCGGAACCGCGATCGCCGTCAACATCCTGGCCCAGCTGATTGCGGCAGGCGTTCGCCGCTGGCGGGCGATGGAGGACAGGCTCACGCCGATGGCGCTGCTCGACGGCCTCGTGGACGCGGCCCGGCTGGCCCTGCCGATCATCGTCGCGACCGCGACCGCAGGTCTGATCGCCGGAGTGATCACACTGACCGGAGTCGGCCTCAAGCTCGCAGGGGAGCTGGTGGAGCTCGCCGGCGGCGAACTGCTGACGACTGCCGTCCTCGCAATGGTGGCCTGCCTGATCCTCGGAATCGGGGTGCCGACGACGGCGAACTACGTCATCACCGCGACCCTGGCCGCGCCCGCCATCATGCTCGCCGGTGGATTCGAGCCGGAACAGATCCTCATCGCGCACCTGTTCGTGTACTACTTCGGTGTGCTGGCGGACATCACGCCGCCGGTCTGCCTCGCCGCCTTCGCTGCGTCCGGCATCGCGCAGAGCAACCCGATCCGAACCGGGGTGCAGTCGGTGCGCATCGCCCTCGGCGGGTTCATCGTGCCCTACATGTTCCTGTTCTCGCACGAGCTGCTGCTGATGTTCGACGAGGGCCAGAACCCGTGGATCGCGGGCACGATCGCGTTCCTCACGGCCTGCGGAGGCATCACCATGCTCGGTGTCGCCGTCGTCGGCTACCTCGACCGGAAGCTCGCCTGGTGGTCCAGGATCGCCCTGGCCGGTGGCGGGTTGCTGCTGCTCAACTCCGAGTACTTCACCGACGCCATCGGTTTGGCCGTCGGCGCGGTGATCTTCGTTTGGCAGTGGTGGACCGGTTCGCCGCGGTGGGGCGCGTAGGCTTGGCTGTCGAGATGGCGACGCGAACGTACGAGGTCCGCACCTTCGGGTGCCAGATGAACGCGCACGACTCCGAGCGCCTGGCCGGGCTGCTGGAGCAGGCGGGCTACGCGCCGTCGTCCGGTGACGCGCCCGCCGACGTCGTGGTGTTCAACACCTGCGCGGTCCGCGAGAACGCCGACAACAAGCTGTACGGCAACCTCGGCCATCTGGCACCTGTCAAGCAACGGCGCCCCGGGATGCAGATCGCCGTCGGCGGGTGCCTCGCCCAGAAGGACCGTGGCGAGATCGTCCGCCGGGCACCGTGGGTGGACGTCGTGTTCGGCACGCACAACGTGGGCGCCCTTCCGGTGCTGCTCGAACGGGCCCGCATCGAGCAGGAGGCGCAGGTCGAGATCGCCGAGGCGCTCGAGACGTTCCCCTCGACGCTTCCGACCAAGCGCGAGAGCGCCTACGCGGCCTGGGTCGCGATCAGCGTCGGCTGCAACAACACCTGCACGTTCTGCATCGTCCCCGCGCTGCGCGGCCGCGAGAAGGACCGCCGGCCGGGCGACATCCTGGCCGAGGTCGAGACGCTCGTCGCCGACGGCGCGCTCGAGGTCACGCTGCTGGGCCAGAACGTCAACGCCTACGGCGTCGAGTTCGGCGACCGGTACGCGTTCGGCAAGCTGCTGCGCACGGTCGGCGCCGTCGACGGCCTGGAGCGGCTGCGGTTCACCTCGCCCCACCCACGCGACTTCACCGACGACGTGATCGCCGCGATGGCGGACACGCCCACGGTCATGCCGCAACTGCACATGCCGCTGCAGTCCGGCTCCGACGCGGTGCTGCGCAGGATGCGCCGCTCCTACCGCCAGGAACGCTACCTGCGCATCGTGGACAAGGTCCGCGACGCGATGCCGGACGCCGCGATCACCACGGACATCATCGTCGGCTTCCCCGGCGAGACCGACGAGGACTTCGAGCAGACGCTGCGCGTGGTCCGGGAGGCGCGGTTCGCCCAGGCCTTCACGTTCCAGTACTCCAAGCGGCCCGGCACCCCGGCCGCGGAGTTGCCCGATCAGGTGCCGCCGGACGTCGTCCGGGAGCGGTACGAGCGGTTGGTGGCGACCTGCGAGGAGGTGGCGCTGACCGAGAACCGGGCGTTCGTGGGCCGTGACGTCGAGGTACTGGTGACCGAGGGCGACGGCCGCAAGGACGCGGACAGGCACCGGCTGACCGGACGCGCGCCGGACAACCGGTTGGTGCACTTCACCGTGCCCGACGGCGCCGAACGTCCCCGCCCCGGGGACATGGCCACGGTGCAGGTCACCTACGCCGCGCCGCACTACCTGGTCGCGGACGTGGGCGAACGGGGCGGCACGTACACCGTCCGCCGCACCCGCGCCGGCGACGCGCACGAGCGGGCCGCCACTACGCCGGGCCAGGGTGAGGGCGTGCTGCTGGGCATGCCGACGGTCGGCGCGCCCGCGTAGCCGGATCAGGCCACCGGGACGCCGAACCGGTTCCGGACGGCGTCGCGCAGCCGGATGCGGGAGCGGTCCGCGATCGCCAGGGTGCCGAGAGCCGCGATCCCTCCGAGCAGGGCCGCCGCGGGGGTCACCGCGTCCTCCGGGATCCCGTCCAGCGCCCACCAGCCCTCGAAGACCGCCACGATGACCAGGGCGGTGACGACGGCCCCGCAGACGATCCCCCGCCGCCGCGGCCGGGGCACCTCCGGCTCCGGCTGCGCCTGCCAGACCGCGATCGACCCCAGGGCCGTCAGCATGAGCCCCAGCAGGCCCCCGAGCCCGCGCGTGTCCCAGACGACGGCCAGCAGACCCGCGGTCACCAGGAGCCGCGCCATGAGGGCGGGCCCCCCTTCGTAACGGAACGCGGGCAGCCACGCGATGATCACGCCGATGCCGGCGAGCGCTACCACCGCCGTGGCCGCGAGGCGCAGCAAATCGTCCGAGAAGGGCACGTGGGCTATTCGACCATGACCGCTGCCAGGAATCGAATGTGGTCCCAACGAGCGGACGGCGCCGGGTGATATACCCTCGCGACCGTGCTCGTCGCCGCGGCTGTGTGCCCTCACCCGCCCGCGATCGTGCCTGACCTCGCGGCGGCGTCCGCGGGCGAGCTCGACGAGGTCCGCGACGCGTGCGCCGCGGCGATCGACGCGGTCGGTGCGGCGGCGCCGGACGTGCTGGTCGTCGTCGGGGCTGGGGAGGCGAGCAGGAGGTACGGGC